>NZ_JBPWAP010000027.1:0-73394 GCF_051776705.1 Bacillus cereus group sp. BceL291
TAGGTTTATTTGGTATGCCCATTTTTAAAGATACCAAATATTTCGAGAGTTTTTTGGTTATATGAACGAAAGTTCATTGTGTTTCCATTCTTAAGTGGATAGGCATGGGGTGACTCCATTCTTTGAAGTAAAATTTCTTCAGCTTGTTTTATTTTATTTAAATCCTTTTTGGATAATTGGCTCCTTTTATTTGCATCACGATCATTCAGTAATACTTTCCCAAAGTATATAGAAAGCAATTCGAGCGCTTTACTTTCTATTTCGAGTTGATTAATACGATCCTTTTGGGGATTCTCTAACATTCTCTTAATAATATTAGATGTTAGGGCATCAATGGGGGTTTGAAACTTTTTAAAAGATTGATTTCCTATTATAGTATGAAAATCATGACTTTTTTCAATAGCACAATTTAGCATGAAATGATTAAACAACTGTACAGGAATTCCAATTGCTAATGAATATAGTGGAGTTTCTTTTTCATATTCAAATAGAACTTCAAAGTCATTCATAAAATATAAATAGCTATTCCCAGCCATTAATTTATTTGTAGAGTAACCAACTTGTACTTCCCCGGATCCTTGTAAACAAAAATTAAGTTCCACCATTGCTGCATCCGATGCAAATTGAATGCGATGGTTTTTATGAAACTGGTAATTTGATAGCACTATTTCCATTCCAGAAAACGAGCTCCACCTTCGCACTTCACCCATACCTATTGTTTTTGGCACATACATATATCTTTCTTCTACAACTTGTAACCCATGAAAATATTTACTAAAAATATCATGAAAACTGTTAGTCTTCATGAAATCCACACTCCTTTTATATACAAATTACAATCAATTGATAATTATTTTCAATTATAACAAATATCTTTATACAATAAATAGCTTTTACCTTTATATCTCGTTATGATAAAAGAAAAAGAAAGCGAGCCGACAATGAATAAAAAAATTGCAATTATTACTGGGGCTTCAAGTGGATTCGGCCTATTAGCAACGCTTGAACTTGCGAAAAAAGACTATTTAGTCATTGCTACAATGCGAAACCTAGAAAAACAAGGAACCTTACTATCTCAAGTTACTGAACTCAACTTACAGCAAAATATAAAAGTTCAACAATTAGATGTAACCGATCAAAATTCTATACATAACTTCCAATTATTTTTAAAAGAAATACAAAAAGTAGACCTTCTTGTTAATAACGCAGGATATGCAAATGGGGGCTTTGTAGAAGAAATTCCAGTAGAGGAATACCGCAAACAATTTGAAACGAACCTATTTGGGGCTATATCAATTACCCAGCTTGTCTTACCGTATATGAGAAAACAAAGAAGTGGAAAAATCATTAATATTAGCAGCATTAGCGGCCAAGTTGGATTCCCTGGTTTATCTCCTTATGTATCTTCAAAATATGCATTAGAAGGCTGGAGTGAATCACTTCGCTTAGAAGTAAAACCTTTCGGAATAGATGTTGCTTTAATTGAACCAGGTTCTTATAACACAAACATATGGGAGGTTGGGAAACAACTCGCTGAAAACCAATCTGATACAACATCTCCTTACAAAGAGTATATGGATAAAATACAAAAACATATTAATAGCGGCAGTGATACATTTGGTAATCCGATAGATGTTGCTAATAAAATTGTAGAAATTGCTGAATCTAAGCGTACAAATTTACGATATCCAATCGGTAAAGGTGTGAAATTTATGATCTTTGCGAAGAAGATTCTTCCTTGGAGATTGTGGGAATATCTTGTTTTGAGGAGTTTTAGGAAGTTGTAAATAAAAAGAGTAACTATCAAGATAAATAATGGTAGCTACTCTTTTTAAATATTCATCATAAAAAAACAAAACGATATTAATATGTAGAAAGAGGATCAAAATAAAGTAACATTGAAACCATAAAAACAAATGCAAAGAATCCAATTATAGAAAGAATATATTCCTTTGTTTCTCTGTTATACTTCCATTCCATCCATACGCGTAATAAGGAAATTGCTCCAAAATAAGTAAGTACAGCAATTCCTATATTAGCATTTTCTACTTTGAACAGATAAATAAAACTTACTATAAGATATATGATAAAAAGACCTATTTCTAATTTTACATGTAAACCATTTATATGTTTATATATCCAAACATTCCCCTTTGGCATATTTAATTTTTTCCTTAAAAACTTTTCTAAAAAATATCCTCCAATTATCATACTAATAACTATAATCCAAATAATAGAGTTGCCCATTGCATTCCCTCCTATTAAATTAATTATGTTTTCGTAACAAAGTGGACTATATAATTTTTTAATGTTTCGATAATATCTTCATTTTCTTTATGCTTACTTCTTTAGTAGTAGTTTTATCAAGACATGTTTTATGTATTGTACAACAACAATCTATTTCCCATCCTTTTCTTCGGGATGTATAACTTTTTTCTTGCTATTTTTTCAAAATGAATGCAGATAGTACTCATAAAATTAATAGAGTTATTTTTCTAATTGACAAAAAAACTATCCTTTTATTTTCTTACTTTCATTTTCTCCGGCTGATCACTCGGATACGTAGCATTCTCTTTATTTTCAACGTCCCAACTAATTATAGTCGCACTATCACGTCCCAACTGATGATGCACGTGTTCTAAAACATTGTGAATATTTTCTTTAAGTGTTTTATCATTTCTGTTCATAGCATTATACAAATTTACAGGTATTTCATATCGGCGTTCCCCGCATTCTAATACTCCATCTGTCACCATTACAATTCGGTTCTTTCCAGTACGTAATTCACGAATACCTGATGAATAGCAAGGAACAGGTAAATCAAATGTGTTTACATTTCCAATCCATTCGTAAAAATGACGTTGATTTAATGCATATTGTCCTAACTTATGTAACTCTTCATGAAATACATACACTAAACAATCACCGATAGAAAGCCACCATATATAATTTTCTTTCCTTACACATAGTAAGCAAGCTGTTTCACCTTTAATTTTTTTGCACTTTTCCTTAAATGAAGATGCCTGAAAAATTGTCAGTATATGATTTTCAACAGATTGAAACACTGTATTAATTGGTTCATTCAAAATTACTTTTATATTTTCATATTCTTTTTCGATTGTATTTACTACTAAATCAACACTTTCTGCACTATTATGTCCATCTAATATAGCTGCAAATTCCCATTCACCATTTGACCAAACTAATGCACCATCTTCATTCTTTTTCGCTCCAGCACTTTTATTCCCGCCATATTTACCAAGTACAATATCACCATATTGTTTAACTGAAATTTCTCCTAAACACATTTCTATATTTCCAACCCATGAATATTGTGTATTATTTGTTGTATGCATACTCATTTACCATATACTTTCGTATTCTTTCACATAGTTTTTTTATTTTCTCTTCGTCACCATATGGTGCGCCAGTCCATTTCGCTATCTCGGTTGGTGACCAAAACTCTTTTGGTGTATTCGGATAACGCGGAATAATGTGCATATGCAAATGTGGTACACCATTTCCTGAAACAAAAGTGTAAATATGCTCTGCACCTTCGCTTTCTTTTAGCGCTTTACTTACTCTACTTGTTATAAGTCCGAACGCTTTCGCTTCTTCATCTGTTAGTTCAGCAAGGCCAGGTACATGTCTTTTTATATCTATCATTACATAACCCAGGTATGTTTCTTCACTATCCCAGTGGACATGTCCAACGTAAACGAGTTCATCTTCGTAAATAGCTCCACCTGGAACTATAATATTTCCTATATGTTTTTTGCAAATGAAACAGTTTTGTTCTATTTGATTGTTTGTTGACATATCCATCACCTTCCTTTTCATATATAATATCACAAAAAAAGGAAAAACAGGTTTCGTATTCCGAATTTTCATTCTTTTGATACAACAATTTTTGAAATGAATTTACATCTCATTATTTCTTCAAAAACGCAATCCCAATTATAATCCCAATCACAATTCCGATTACTAAATTATTTGTAAAGTGCCCTTGAAATACACCAATTACAACTCCTATACCGACACCTATTGCCAAAGCATCATTTCTTTTTTTATTTTTAGCCAAAATTACATCTCCTCCCATCATTTCTCCCTAAATAACATACATTTACTTGAATGTATTAATATAAGGACTATCTCGCTTAAATATTTCCAAAAAATGTACTGTAACTTTACATATAATATTTTCCATTTTCTGTACATACTCCTTTTATATTGGAAAATTTTCAAGTAACTATTAATTATACATAGGCATTTACTATAAGAAAGCTTCGTAATTTATTGAAGGAGGAACGATTCAAATGTATCCTCATTGGAATCCAAATATAAATCAACAGTATGTTTATTCCCCTCATCCCGCAAGGAATACATTGCATCATGATTCACAATATATGATGCAGCGTATTGCAAGTCTTGAAAATCAATTAACTAAATTAATCTCATTAATCGAGGAAAATAATCAATTAATTAAATCAATGGAACAACAAAAAAACCAAGTTTGTGCGCCAGCTGGAGGTTCTGTTATCGTTCGTATGTGATCTGGATGCAATAAAAAACACACTTTGTATTATAAAAGTGTGTTTTTTATTCATTATTTTCTTTTCGTATGGAACCCTTGTGTAATTCGATCTAATATAATTGCGATTACTACGATAGCTAATCCAGCTTCAAATCCCATTCCGATATTAACTTGTGTTACAGAGCGATATACATCAACTCCAAGTCCTGGAGCTCCTACAAGTGATGCTGTTACAACCATCGATAACGAAAGCATAATGCTTTGGTTCACACCAGCCATAATCGTTCCGGTTGCAAGTGGTAATTGTACTTTAAATAGTTTTTGTGATGCTGTGGATCCAAATGCATTCGCTGCTTCAATTAAATCTTCTGGAACTTGTCTAATTCCTAAGTCAGTAAAACGAATTGTCGGTGGCATTGCAAAGATTACTGATGCAATAATTCCAGGTACTACACCTACTCCGAAAAATGTAATCGCTGGAATAAGGTATACGAATGCAGGCATTGTTTGCATAAAATCTAATGTTGGTTTTAAAAATTTTGAGAAACGTTCATTTTGAGATGCTAATATACCAATTGGAATTCCGACAATAATTGAAATAATAACAGACGTAAGTACGAGTGCTAATGTTTGCATTGTTTGTGCCCAGTAGTTAATATTCAAAATAAATAATAATCCAATAAGCGTAAAAATGACTAAAGATAATTTCCTCGTTGTGTACCAAATGAGGAAACATAAGATAATAATCATCAATATGGCGGGTATTATTGTTAAAAAATTAGTGAGTAAATCAACAAATCCGCCAATAATATAAGAGAATCCTCGGAATAAGCCTTCAAAGTGCTCATATAAACTTGCAACAAATGAGTCGACCCATTCCCCTAATGGAATCCGCGGTATACTATTCATCGTCTTTCACCTCTTCCTCAATGTTTCCTGCAAGAGCTTGAATGACACTTTCACGTTTAATAATTCCTCTTAGCCTTTTCTTCTCATCGATTACTGGTAACGGATATTTCATCTCTGCCATTTTTGCATATGTCTCTTCCAGTAAAGTATCCAAATACACATGCGGAATATCATTAAGTAATAAATCAGCAATCGGCCACTGTTTTTGTACTGCTTTACTCGCATCATCCGCAGTTAATATACCTAAAAACTCATACTTTTTGTTTACAACATATACAGTTGAAACACCTGCATTCCTCATAATTTGAAGGGCTACACGAGGTCCACGATCAATTAATAAAGTTTCTGGTCGTTTTAAAATAGACTCCGCCGTAATTACTTTTCCTAAATTCACATCCGCAACAAACTTTTCTACAAATTCATTAGCGGGGCTCATCATAATTTCTTCTGGTGTTCCAATTTGGACGATTTCTCCATCTTTCATTAATGCGATACGATCTCCAATTCGAAGCGCTTCATCTAAATCATGCGTAATAAATATAATCGTTTTTTCCATTTTATCTTGTAACTCTAACAATTCATCTTGCATTTCTTTTCGAATAAGTGGATCTAATGCACTGAATGACTCGTCCATTAGTAATACATCTGGATTATTCGTTAGTGCCCTTGCGATTCCAACGCGCTGTTGCATACCACCACTAAGTTGACTTGGGTAATTATCTTTATGATGATCGAGTCCTACTAACTGTAGCGATTCTAACGCTTTTTTCTCTCGCTCTTCAACCGGAACTCCTTGTATTTCTAAACCATATGCAACATTTTGTATAACTGTACGATGCGGAAATAGAGCGAATTTCTGAAATACCATACTCATTTTCGTTCTTCTTACTCTCCGTAACTCTTCTTTTCCCATCGTTGCGATGTCTTCACCATCTATGTATATATGACCTGCAGTTGGTTTAATCAATTGATTTAACATACGAACTAGCGTAGATTTCCCGCTACCAGACAAACCCATAATAACGAAAATCTCTCCAGAGTAAACTTCAAACGTTGCTTTTTTCACCCCAACGTTCATTCCTGTCTCTTTTAAAATTTCCGATTTACTTTTTCCTTCTTTTAATAAGGAAAGGGCCCTTTGCGGATGTTTCCCGAATACTTTTGTTACGTTTTCAACACGCACCTTTGTATTATCCATGTCACTACTCCTTTTCTACCCATCTATTCACATAGTGTTGCGATTTTACAAAGAAATATTACATAAAAATGACATTCATAAGATTTCTTTAAAATTCTCGTTTCCGTTCATAATAAGAATGCTTACTTATACATTTATTTTATAAGGCAAACGTTACTTAGGAGGTTTTCGATGCGAAAGAAAATTTGGTTTATATGCCTTGCATTATTTATTACTATGATTTTCACTTCATGTAATGCAACAAATGCAAATTCGAAAGGAAAAATTAAACTTGGTGTAACAAGTTGGAAAGAAAATATTGCAACCGCAAACATGTGGAAAGTTTTATTAGAAGAAAAAGGCTACAAAGTTGAGCTCATGTATTTAGAAAAAGCCGCAATTTGGACTGGTGTCGCTCGTGGTGATGTTGATGCGAATTTAGAAGTATGGCTACCAGTTACAGATAAACCGCTAAACGATCGTTATAAAGATGATATTGTCTTAAAATCAAAATGGTACGAAGGTACTGGACTAGGTTTAGTCGTCCCTTCTTATATGAAAAACATAAACAGTATCGAAGATTTAAATGCTCATAAAGATGAACTAGAGAATAAAATTGTCGGTATCGAACCCGGTAGTAGTCTTATGAATTTAACGAATAAAGCAATGAAAGAATATGATATAAAACTAAAACTTGTCCAATCCTCTGAAGCTGCGATGATGAGTGAACTAAAGAAAGCATATACGAAAAAGAAACCAATCGCTGTTACGCTTTGGAATCCGCATTGGGGCTTTTCAGAATTTGACTTAAAATATTTAAAAGACCCTAAGAAAGTATATGGTGAAAAAGATGACATTTATTACTCTGTTCGTAAAGGTTTCGAAAAAGACCATCCGGATATCATAAAATACTTTGACAAATGGAAGATGAACGATGAACAGCTTGGTACATTAATGGTCGAGTTAAATAAAACGAAAGATCCCGAAGAAGCGGCGCGAAAATGGATTAAGAAGAATCAAGCGCTAGTTGATGAATGGATAAAAGATTAATAAAAATAGGCTAGAGGGTTAGCATATCCTCTAGCCTGTTTTTAACTTATTTTTTCGTAACAACGTTATCTACAATCCCATATGCCTTCGCTTCTTCTGCAGTCATAAAATAATCTCTTTCTGTATCATGTGCTACTCTTTCAATCGGTTGCCCCGTTTTTTCTGCAATCATTTTATTAATATCATGCTTTAACTTTAATATTCTTTTCGCAGTTATTTCAATTTCTGTTGCTTGCCCTTGTGCACCACCAAGCGGCTGATGAATCATAATTTCACTGTTAGGGAGAGCAAACCGTTTTCCTTTTGCTCCTGATAATAATAACAATGCACCGAATGATGCCGCAAAGCCCATGCATAGCGTTTGCACATCTGGTTTAATTAAATTCATCGTATCTAATATTGCAAAACCTGCTGTCGTTGAACCGCCAGGGCTATTGATGTATAAGAATATATCTTTTTCTGCATCTTCTGCTTCTAAAAATAATAATTGCGCTACGACACTACTCGCTACTTGATCATTAATTTCTGAGCCGATAATAATAATGCGGTCTTTTAATAACCTTGAATATATATCATAGGAACGTTCTCCTAATTTTGTTTGTTCTACTACATATGGAATTGCATTCATTTTAAATCCCTCCAATACTTGTTATGCTGCGTAAAGCATATAACTGTAGGAAGAAGGGTTTTTCACATTAAATAATAAGACTGGCTGTTTAGATGGTAATTTAGTAAAATCTATTGTCGGAAGAAGCTTCGTTAATAATTCTGGTCTTTCCTCACGAATAGATGTTACAACAACTTCAATATCCTCTGTGAATTCGACTATCTCAATCCCTTCTTCACTTACAGTTTTCAGCCTATTTCTACTCCGAAATAAAGAAGCTTTCACTGCACCTTCTGATACAGAACACACTTTAGCAATATCAGCGATACTATATTGAAAAACATCTTTTAATAATAAAATTGCGGATTGCTGTACATTTAATGAAGACAATACTTTCCCTACCATTTCATGCAAATCTGCAATGTTCTCATGTGGTTCTTCAAAAGTGATTTGTCCTCTTATTTTTTCATGAATAGACTTAGACTTCATCTGATCTAACCAACGATTTCTTGCTATTTTATAGACGAGTGTCATACAAATATCTTTATTTCTATATTTTCGAAGCACTTTACACACTGTTTCTTGGGCGAGATCTTCCCCATCCCATTTGTTTTTCGTTAAAAAAGTACAGTATCTTTTTAACTCTCCATATTGTTCAATTAAAAAGTTTATATTTGAATGATTCATATCGATATGATTCTTTAAAACATGAGTTACTTTTGTGCACAAAATAACCACTCCTTTTCAGCGCTTACTTAATAAACGATTCAACATTAAAAAAAGTTACGGGGATATAAAAAAATAATGTTTATGTTCAATAATTCGCGGTCATAAATATGTTATGTACAATTTTACGTGAGGAGGAACAAATTTGCCAAAATTAACAATTGAAGGTGCGGGAACTTTTGATGTGAAAGAAGGAACAAAGTTAGTATTAGCAATTGAAGATAGCGGTGTCAACATTCTTCATCGTTGCGGCGGGAATGCACGTTGTACAACTTGTAGAGTAGAAATACTAGCAGGTGATTTCTGTGAAGCGAGTGCGAATGAGAAACATGCAATGACGGAAAAAGGAATTGAAGATCATTTACGATTATCTTGTCAAATGCGTGTACATAAAGATATAGTCGTTCGTCCGGTACTTACAGTTGAAAATTCAGGTCTTGATGCTGGGCCACGCCCGGCGGAGTAAAGTGATGAATTTAAAACAGCTCGCTGGCGAATATGCTGCTAACTTTGTAAATGATGGCATGAAAATTGGGCTTGGTACAGGTTCTACTGTATATTGGACAATACAAAAATTAGGTGAACGTGTAAAAGAAGGATTATCATTTCAAGCTGTACCAACATCAAAGGAAACTGAAGCATTAGCACAGCAACTAAATATCCCCCTAATTTCGTTAAACGACGTACAAAGCCTTGATCTTACAATTGATGGAGCGGATGAAATTGATTCAAATTTACAACTTATAAAAGGCGGTGGTGGTGCATTACTTCGTGAAAAAATCGTTGCCTCTTCCTCTAAAGAACTAATTATCATTGCTGATGAATCGAAATTTGTAACACATTTAGGTAATTTTCCATTACCTGTTGAAATCATCCCTTTTTCATGGAAACAAACCGAAAATAAAATTCAGTCTTTAGGGTGTCAAACAACGTTACGTTTGAAAAATGATGAAACTTATATAACCGATAACAATAACCTGATTATCGATTGTATATTCCCTAATCATATTTCTAATCCTGCCCATTTACACACCCAATTAAAAATGATTACTGGTGTAGTTGAAACAGGGTTGTTTATAAGTATGACGAGTACAGCAATTATTGGTACTAAAAATGGGATAAAGAAATTGTAATAAAAGCTAACTTTTTAAAGTTGGCTTTTTAGTATGTTCTTCTTCTCTTAATAGTGCTTTATTATGATATACTAGGAAAACGCAAACTGATTACACTAGAAAGGACTGAACATTTTGCAATCCAAACTTATAACAGAACTTGCTGATTTAGAAACTGCCTTTCATATTCGAAAAGAAGTATTTGTAAAAGAACAAGGTGTCCCTCTTGCAGATGAATTCGATACATTCGATGAAATCGGAGAGCAATGTAAACATATTTTAGTTTATTATCATGAACTTCCTGTAGGCACAGGTCGTATACGATTTGTTGATGGTGTCGGAAAATTAGAACGTATTTGTATTTTAAAAGATTATCGTACATACGGATTAGGTAAAGTCATCATTCAAACGTTAGAAGAACTTGCTCGTAACGAACAAGTTACGAAAGTGAAACTACACGGTCAAACACAAGCTGAAGGATTTTATAAAAAATTAGACTATGAAACTTCTTCTGATATATTTATGGAAGATGGCATTCCGCACATACTTATGACGAAAATGTTATCATAATAAAAAGGGTAGTATATGAATCTTATGTATTCATACACTACCCTTTTTTATTAATAGAAAAGTGAATTCTCAAGATTACCTTTTGCATCAAAGCCCATCATCTCTTAGTTCATACCTAAGTAAAGCTTACACTGTTTTCCATAATGATAATGCATAAATCCAGTTTGGATCACCATTTCCTTGATAACTCTGGACTGCTTCATATACTTTTCCTTCGTGTAGAACTCTATCTCCCTTTTTATATGCTTTTTTTGCATCCCACGCTTCATATGAAGCGCTTTCGGTTTTTGTAGTAATTGTGAATATATCACTCTGTACGGATTCATTTCCAGCTACATCAACAGCTTTCACTACATATTTATAAGTAGTATTAGCGAGCAGATTTTTATCCAAATAAGAAGTTGTATTGGATGTTGCAATCTTTTTCATTGATCCTTCTGTTTCTCTATAAATATCATAATGGTCTACACCAATATTATCGTCAGATGGACTCCACATTAAATCCACACTTGACGCTGTCGTTCCCATACTATGTAATCCTTTTGGTTGTGTTGGTGCTTCTGTATCAGGAGTCTCAACTGTCGTTTTTACTGTAAGCGCTGTACTTTCTGTCGATACATTGCCAGCTGCGTCAATTGCTTTTACAGTATAAGAGTATTCTGTACTTGGTTGTAACTTCTTATCAATAAAATGAGTCCCTGGTACTGTATCAATCATCTCTCCGTTACGGAAGATTTGATATCCTTTTACCCCTACATTATCCGTAGAAGCGTTCCATGTTAGTTCTACACTATTCGCTGTTACTTTTTGCGTCTGAAGTCCATTTGGAATACTTGGTGCTTCTATGTCTGGTTTCACATCATTAATAAGATTAACATCAATTACATTATAGAATGCATTTGCTGTATCAGCTACATCCCATACTGCTAAAATCACATGATATCCACTACGATCAGTAGGTACATTGATTTTATGAGTTAAATTATTTGAAGCTGCAGAACCATCATGTTGTACAGTTCCAATTGGTTCGAAATCTGCTCTTGTTAGCGCTTTATTTGGATTCCATCCTTTTTTAGTAATATAGTAATGCCACTTACTCGTTAAGTGAGGCGCAGTATACTTCCAAGTAAATGTATTTTCCCCACCAGTGATTGTATTTTTAAACCAACGATTTTCTGTTTGTTGATCTAAAATACCACCAAATTTTCCGCCTGCTGAAGCAATTTGTCCATCTACTGGACCACCTTGTGGGAACCCTTTTGGAGCTTCTAAACTTTGTGGTTCATACATAACACTTCCACAGTTTACATTTAGCGCACCATAAGTTGGACTACATAAAGCGGATCGGCTACCGGGCTTTTCAACAAAACCGTGCGCATAAGCATTTTGAGGAATAAGTGTCGTACTAATAATTCCAGCTGTTAATGCTACAACTCCTAAACTTTTTTTGTTCATTTTCATATTTTGTAGTTGTTTTAAAAATCGATTATTCATGTTCATGTCCCCTTCTTGTTATACTTTGTAGTGGAATGTGGGCTTTGATGTAAAAGAATAACAAGAGACAAACTTGTACCGATGTATGTGTTAATTATGCATACACCGCAGTGAAAATATATTTTTTCCTTGTGAAATATTTCACTTTATGAATATATCATGACATAGAACTCGCCTAAGCATGTGCAGAAGTTGTGCAGAAACAGTGAAATTATTACTAACATATAAAACCACATCCTGAAATCATAAAGTAAAACTTTAATTAGTTGGGGTTTTACGGTCGGTTAATACGGGATAAAATAAAAGTGTGCAGCAGAAATTGTAGACTTAGTTCTCAAAATTCACATTTAGTATTTTCATTTTTTCCATTTAAACAATTCTTCTCTTCTTACAACAGAAAAGTGTCTATATCATTTAATATAGACACTTTTTTCATGTATAACTTTATATTTATTACTGACCTACAAATGTAAAGATTTCATCAACAGCTTCTTTATATCCACCCGATGTTCGGAATGATTCCTTCAAATTCAAAGCAGCCTCTTTATATGAAGGGTTATTTAAAATTAACTCCACACTTTCACGCAATTTCTCCACGGTTAATTCATTCATATGTAATTGAACTCCTGCTCCAAGACTCTCCACTTGCTTTGCAATTGCTGGCTGATCTGCACTTTGCGGTATTACAACGAGCGGAACCCCGTTATATAATCCTTCATGCGTACTGTTCATCCCGCCGTGTGTAATAAATAGTTTCGTATAAGTAAGCAGTTCGGTTTGAGGCACATAGTTTTTCACAATGAAGTTTTTAGGGATTTCGCCTAGATCACTTATTTTTGTTTTATTACCAATAGACATAACAATTGTATGCTCACTATTCTCAAAGGCCTTCATACACAGTTTATAAAAGTCAATCGCTTCATTAAAAACAGTACCTAATGAAATATAAATCGGACTTTTTTCTTCAATTGAAGTAAAATCAACGTCTCTGTTTTTCATTTGTGCAGAGATAGATGGTCCTACAAATTTATATGTTTCATCAAACGTATCACCAAAAGGCTGAAACTCCTTAATTGTATACACAATAGTAAGAGGTGCAGGATTACAGAAAACTTCATACGATGATTTTATTTCAACACCATATTTTTCAGCAATTCCCTTCGTTAAGTTTTGAAAATCATTCTGTATTTTATCATGAATTTCTACTGGGATATTTTTTGACAGATGACCTAACATTTGCTCAAAGGATTTTTCATCCTGCGCAAAAGATGTGCATGAATTTATGGCTGGAAGTTTAAGAATTTGAGCAATTAAATGGCCACAACCAAACATAGAATCATGAATCATGTAATCAAAATGTTCACCTTCAATTTGTTCTAGAACGCTAGATATTACAATATCCGCTGTATGTAGAAGGCCGTTTATTCTTTCCTGTAAATAATTTCTGCCTCCAGATAGAAACGCTTTTATAAATTTTTGATCATCAATCGTTCGTACAGTAGCACCTGTCTTCTCAATCCGATCCCTGAAAGCTTCTATTGAAAAATAAACGACCTCTTCACCACGAGAAATCAATTCTTCTACAACTTGTAAAGTTGGATTTATATGTCCTTCTGATCCAGCGTTAATAAATAAAACACGCGCCATAATAAACACTCCTTACGTTAAATCGTTTCTATGTTGGCAAGAGTACGGATTTTCTCCATACTCTTTTCTTAGTTGTTCGTAGCATGTTCCTACTAAATTGACCTAGCGAGTCTAAAACCGAGATCATCTATATGAAATGTAGGATGGCTTCGACGACGACAAGTAGCGCCGCACCCTCTCGCTGTTTCAGCCCAACTACCACCACGAAAAATGCGATATGATCCGTACACTGTTTCATCATACAAATCATAACACCATTCCCAAACGTTCCCTAGCATATCATAAAGTCCCCATGCATTCGGTTCTTTTTGGCCAACGTCATGAATCTCTCCATTTGAATTTTCATTATACCACGCTATATCATGAAGTTTCCCGTATGTATATCCGGTTGTACTTGCTTTACATGCATATTGCCACTCTGCCTCACATGGTAATCGGTAGCCATTTGAATCTAAATTACATTTCACAATTTGACCACCATCACTAATAGAATAATATTCTTTTAATCCCGCTTTTTTTGAAAGTACATTACAAAACGCAATGGCATCGTTCCATGAAATATTGACAACTGGTTTATGATTTTTATCAAAATTATTTAATGGACTATTTGTAATAGCATCATATAGTTCCATTGTTACAGCATACTTCGCAAGAAGAAATGGTTGAATTTGCACTAGCCATTCTTTTTTTATTCGATCATCTCTTAATACTACCTCTCCAGCTGGAATATTTACCATTAATGAATCGATTGTTTGAATTAAATCATTAGTCATTTTCTATTCCTCCAAACGTTCATTTTATATGAATTTATAGTCATATACTCATTACAAAATACAATTTTCAAAAAGCGTTAAATTTTTCATAATAAAAAACGATTAGTTTAATTAAACTAATCGGTAAGATCCAAAAAGAATTGTTGTGTCACATTGTATTATTATATGTGCTCTAAAAATTTCCGAACCTCATTTGGAGATTTTAAAACAATAACCTTTTTCTCTTCGGACAATTGCTCTAACCCTTTTAAAATTGTAGGTCGTTTAGCATTAAGATATTTCCATATCCATTTAAAAAATTGCAAATCAAATCTTTCTTCACATCCCGCGCCCATATCTGGTCTTGTTTTATTCCGGTATTTTACAATTCTTTTAAACGCACGATAAATACAAATTGTTCTATGAATATCAAGGAAGATAATTGTATCAGCTGCATTCAGTCTGATATCCATCGTCCCGCCATAATTCCCATCAATAATCCACTTCTCATCTTTAATTAAGTTATTTTGAACTGCTATTTGTTCTTCTCTCGGAACACCTTCCCAATTCGGTTTCCAAAATAATGCATCAAGATGATGCACCTTAATATTTAATTTATTTCCTAACTGCCTTGCTAATGTAGATTTTCCTGAACCACCAGAACCAATTAATATTATTTTTTTCATACCTTTACGATACATTCTATAACTTCTTCAATAGCTTCCTTATTAGCAAAAATCCAGAAGAACATTTCTTCATTTAACTTTAATAAATCTGGTAACTGGACAAAATAAGCAATAAAGATAATTTGAATTGAAAGCATAACATACCAAATAGCTTTTAGTTCTTCTTTCGTTAAATCATTTTGTTTATAATAACCTTCAAAGACTTTGCTAACGATATGTAACCATTTCCCTCTTAATCTTTCATTACTAAATAGCTCGCTTAATACACTTGTACAGCAATAACATAGATCGAATATTTTACATTATTTTCTAAAATCTCAAAATCTATAAACCCTTCCAGTTTATCATCTTTAAAGATTACATTTGATAGATGCATATCACGATGAATAATTTGTCTCGGTAATGAATGGACCGTTTCCTTGAAAGCTGCGTGCATTCGCTCCATCTTTTGAATTACCTCTCGATGAACATACTCATTCTTTTCTAAAATCGGTATAGCCCATTCAAATACCATCTTATATAAATCTCTTTTTATTAACTCATGGTCACTATTCACCGCATGTAATGCTTTGTGCAGATTAGCTATTTCTTCTCCAATTGTACTTGCTAGCCTTTCCAGCTTATTCGTATCTTTTATTTCTAAAACACTTCCGGCAACATACTCATATAAGCAATAATATTTTTCTTTATATAATACATATTGTTCATCATTTTCTGTCTTTACTACTCTCTGTACTTTAATTCCCTTTTCATACAGTTGCTTCAAAACATCGAATTCAACTAGAAGTTGCTTTATCGATCCCGTTCTCTTTAAAATGTACTCTTTATTCTTGCATAAAACCTTCGCTACTTTTGGTTGCATTACAGTAGCTGTGACATGTTCATTTCGAAACCAAAGCTTTGCAATTTCCAGTGCTTGTTCCATTTACAAATACCCCTTTTACAATTCTTATTTCTTCCGAAAAATAACCTCACACAGTATTCCCACTCCAACACCAATTGTATAAGCCACTACATCACTCCACAAAAAACCGTATCCCAACACGAGTCCCCCCAAAGTCGTTGCACGAATGCTATCTATCCATTCCGCATGATACAATTGGCTCGCTTCAATCCCGTAGCAAAACATTAAACTAATAAAAGCCAACTTCTTCGTCTCTGTTTTAGGAAACAAAAATCCAAAGCCAGTGAAAATCATTAATGCCCATAATGCATCACCTAAATAATCATTTAATAGATGTGGTAGTGCAAAAGCAAACTTTCTTGAGCTAAGACCTAAAATAATAACAACTATAGTAAATAGTGCATATACTACTCTATTTCGTTTCATATTCATTTTAAAGTCTCCTAATATGTAATGTAAAACTGTAAATAGCTAGTAAAACAAAGTTATTTTACTAGCTATTTATTGATTGCTTTTATGATAAGAAAATGTGGATTCATATTTAAATAATGATATGATTTTTCGCTTACTTCTTTCATTTTTTCAATTGCCTTCGGTTCCACTATCTCTTCTAATACAAAATAATTTGTAGATTCATTTAGTATGTCTTGTAATGATCTTCTAAAAAACTTGACTTCAATAGTAATATTCGGTTTAACCCAAGTATCTATTAATAACTGTTTTTCAAAATAATTTTCACATGGAAACTTTGTGAAATCCATAAAAGGATGATGAATAGAATAAATAAGTTCTCCACCTGGCTTCAATACACGACGAAATTCTTGAAATACTTGATTCCAATTTTCTATATAATGAAGAGTTAATGAACTTACAATCACATCATACGTATTATCTTCAAATGGCAATGTTTCTTGCAGATCATGACAAAGGAACGTCGCTTCTTCTCCTATATTTTCTTTTGCTGCTTTTACCATTTCAGGACTTACATCAATTGCTGTAACATTTGCTCCTCTTCCTATGAATTGAGAAGTATACCATCCAGCTGCACATCCAGCATCTAATATCTTTTTTCCTTCTAGTTCCTTTGGAATAAGCTCCATCATCGCCGGTCTTTCATAATAACTGTTATATGGATTTGCGAAATCTAGATTTTCTTTATATGTACTCGCTAATTTATCATACGTATCTTTAATCGAATCTTTCATTACACACACTCCTAATACATATTAACCCATTAACTCCTGCTGCTTTTTCTTTGAAAATGATTGTAGTACTAAATCATACGACCAATCAATCATTTTATTAATTTGCTCCTGCTCTATACCCTTATGAATATAAACGGTATTCCAATGTTTTTTATTCATATGATACCCTGGAATAATTGTTTCTGGATAATCTTCTCTTATTCTTAATGCGACTTCTGGATCACACTTCAATGTAATCGCAGCCTTTTCACCTTCTTCATGATTTACTATCGCAAATATTTTATTATTAAGCCTCATACATGTTGCACTCCAGCCATCTGGAGAATCTTCTGTCGCTTTTCTTTTTGATAAACAGTACGCTCTTGTTGCATTCATTTTAATTGGCACCTCTTATTCTTTCCCTGTTTGATTACGATGCATCACAATTTGCTTCGTTGCTTGAAATTGCTGCTCACCGTAAAACTTTATTAGCTTCTCTCCGCAAAATAGACTAACAATATCAATATGAGATATTTCTCGAAGTAACATTGTAAGCATTTTCTCTCCAATACCTTTATTTCTTACATTCTCATGTACGACAACATCTTCAATGTATGCTCGAAAAACACCATCAGAAACGACTCTAGCAAATCCAACTAATTCATTTTCTTCCCATACTCCAATGGCTATACTATTCTTTAACATTTTTTCAATATCGACTTCTTTTCTTTCTGGCCACCAACCGACAGAATCATAAAGCTTCTTAATTTTTTCTGCACAGATTGGTTGTTCTTGTTGCAATTTATACGTGTACATATGCTTTCTCCCATCAATCAGTATACATAATATTATTATAATCTCTTTTCAAAAAAGTGCTGACTATGACCTTTTGGATGATCTTCAACGATACCATACTCTCGGTAACCGTGCTTTTTATAAAATTCTGGCGCTTGAAAACTAAATGAATCTAGCAATATTAATCTGCACCCTTTTTCCTTCGCAATTTCTTCAATTTTATGTAACAGTTGACTACCATAACCGTCATGACGAACTGATTTATCAACCCATAAAAAGTCGATATGAAGATGATAAAAATACATCGTACCTGTTACACCACCAAATATTTTTCCTTCTTCATTTTTTACTACGAGGCTTACTTTTTCCATCGGCTGTTTTACTTCATCTGTTAAGATGGACATATTATATTGAATGACTTTATTTTTAATGTATTCTCCTTCAATACGTGTACCGTTCTCTATATGTTTCATATACATTGCTTCCTTTCAACTTAGTAAGCTACATTTTATTTTTCCCCTTTAAAATACTAATCAAAACGAATCCACCATATGTAACAAAGCATGAAAAGCCAATTATCCCTGGTACAGAGACATAGCCTACCCTTATGTAATTTATAACTGCAAAACAAGCGATAGACAATAAAATAGATGGCCAAAATATAACAGCTATTTTTCTTCGCTCTCGTTTCGATGTACTTTCTTTCTCTTCAGAAACACGTGTGCCAAAAAGCAATACAATACAAATAAGGATCGCTGCAAAGTAAATTGTATCTAATGACAAATTGTGATCATATAGGGCGATTCCAACTTCAAGAGCAATAATCGTTAAAATTAAAATAATGATTGTTAAAGTCTTTAAGTTTCTTTTCAATCGCTCACTCCTAGCATGCTTTCACTATATTCTTTGTATATGTACTTTAAAACTACTGCAAAAGCTTCATCTACCTCTTTATTTTCACGGCGATTCGGTAAATCTTTTCCCCCAATCACATAAAGAAGTGGAAATTCGTTAAACATTCCTATTATACCAATATTTATTGTAGCTGTGAGTAATCCACCTGTCATATGAGTTATATGATAATATGGAATTTCTTCATACTCTCCTTGCTGTCTTACCATGCCGCTAATAATTGGTTCCCATAATTCTGGTTCTGATTTATAACCTTGAAAGGTTTGTATGAAAAGGGCAAGAACTTCACTTAATTCTCCAACATTTTTCTCATCTCTAGCATTCTCTTGTATATGAATTTTTGAAAAGTACGTTTGTGCGTACATTTTCACAGCATCCCATCCACCACAGTGCATTACAACTGACTGTGCAACGTAACTATCATGACAAGCAATCATTACCTCTACCGCTTGACTAAGTGTTAAAGAAGTTCTTCCTTGTAAATGCGGATATAACTGCGCACTATCTTCATGTGGATTAAATTTAATGTAATGAAGTATATCATTCCAATTATGTTTATTTTCCTTCACCATTTGCGTTACTACAAATCCAATGACTAATTTTGCTGCTGATGCTAACGGAATATTTAATTCACTATTATACGAAGCAACTATACGATTATTTTTTGTAGAATAAATTGCCATTCCCACATAATTAGATTGTACCTCTTTTATTTTATTTATAACAGTTTCCATTTCTATCCCTCTTTTTATATCGTTATATTAACTTCTAATATTTCAACATTGAATGTAAAAAACCTTTTCATTAGCTATTAAAATAAGAAAAAGGTAGCATGAATTTTTTCTTGCTACCGAAAAATATTTATTCTTCTATAGGATTTTCAGGACCGTTAAGTTCCAGTTGATAAAAAGCTAAATCTAGCCATTTATTAAACTTATAACCAGCTTTTTTTATTGTTCCTGCATGAACAAATCCATAGTTTTGATGCAAGGCAATACTTTTCTCATTCTCTGCATCAATTCCAGCAATTAAGGTCATATACTCTCTTTCCTTTGCAATTTTGATTAATTCTTTCATTAATGAAGACCCAATGCCATTTTTTCTATATGCCTTATCTACATACACAGAATGTTCAACTGAATATTTATAAGCAGGCCACGCTCTAAATGGGCCGAATGTCGCAAATCCTACTACTTTATTATCTAATTCATATACGATAATTGGATACTCTTCAGCCTTTTTTTGTTCATACCAATCTATTCTATTTTCAAGGGTTACAGGTTTATACGCATATACAGCTGTTGTATAAAGTATCGCATCGTTATAAATATCTAAAATGTATGCTAAATCTTTTTTCGTTGCTTCCCTTATCATTATTTTCTTCCTTTCATCATGTTCACCTTATTTTACTATCTTTTTAATAGTTTTATTTTATCGAAATTTCCGATTTTTATCTACATACGAATACTAGCTTTTCGGAAACCATCAAATATATTTATTGCAGCAGATAACATGTAGAAGAAAATTCCTCCCCCAATGAGCCACGTTTTAAACTCCTCTGAGGAAATAGTAAATGCATTTGCCAAATACGTAATAAACCCTGCGTTAAATACATGTGGATTTACTACAATTACAATGAATACTATCGTCCCAGCTATTTGAAGAATAGCATTCCCAATCGCCAATCTTTGCGTCCATTGTCCCTGCACTAATTTATAAAGGGATATACATATTTCAAAAACGATCATAATTACAACGATTGGCCAGTACTGCAATAAAACATCTTGATTAAAAGTTGGCGAGACAAACTTCAGTCCATTTGCCGTACCGTTATATACGCCAACAAGATAATTCGCATAAAAGTAAAGTGTAGCCCAAACTGCTGTCCACATTAAACCTCCAAAAACTTCAAACTTCGAGATTGCTTTTTTCTTTGGGATATACGAGATGTTTTTCAAATCATCTGGTGTCCATTTTTTTAAACTTGTCGTCAACGGCTCGATACCTTTGTCTTTATCTGTTCTTTCTAAAATAACAAACACAACTGTCAACCAGAAAAATACATGGAGGCTCACTTCAAAAATTTCCCCAATGCCTTTACCTATCAATTGTAAAATAACATTTAATACCGCTTGATCACCACTATAGCCTATAAAATTTTCTGCAACCATTGATATGAGTGCAATGACAGCTGCGATTGGTATAATCATTTTTAACAACGTTGTATATACATCAAAATAACGTGGTCCAATTAAATGCATCGGTCTATCCAAATAACCATTAGCCAATGAAACCGGACTCCCCAATTTTTCGAGAACGCTCTTTACATCTTTCTCATTATAATCTTCAGGTAACATATCATCTATAGTTGACCTTAGTTCAAGTGTAATATCTTCACGATTTTTTTCAGGTAATCTCTTCGCAACCTCTTGGATATAGAGATCAATTAAATTCATTCTCTTCCTCCTCCTTTAATAAGTTATAAAGTTCTTTCGAATCCTTTATCCATTCTTTTTTCAACTGCAAAAATATTTCTAATCCATAATCACTTAAAACATAATACTTACGAGGTCTACTCTCCGTTTTATCCCAACTACTCGTCACTAATTCCTGCTTTTCTAATCGGCGAAGTAGTGGATATAAAGTACTTTGATCAATTGTAACCCCTGATTGCTCTAATAACTGGACAAGTGAATATCCGTACTGCGGCGTTCTTAATTGACTTAAAACAGCTAACGTTAATGTCCCTCTTCTTAACTCAGTAATTAACGAATTTAATAAAGTATCCATTCACTCACCTCATTTCCATTACTATATGTCATACAGTATGTGTTTTATACTATGTATCGTACAGTATTAATGTGACAAAAACTATAATTTTTTACCAAAAAACAGATAATGAACAGCTCAAATTATATGATTTGTGCTTTTTTAGCTAAGTTATATATAACACTCTATAAGGTAACAACCTTAACTACTAATTTTGAAGTTCCAGTAATGCTATATTAAGTTACAAATATCGTATACATATGATGTGAACATAACATCTCACTATAGGAAGCTATAAAAACGGTGAATTACCATGCTTGAATAATTCCCGTTTTCAGCACCTAATCAACGTTATTTCCTTCATAAACTTCATCTTGTTCAAAATCTTTATTTTTGTTTGGTTTATTAGAGAAAAATAAAAAAACAATTAAATTAGGTTAATTGTTTTTCAAATACAAAATCTTTATTTTTTTAAATAACCTATGATATTCGAAAAGACAAATTCTCCAAATGCAAGTGGTATATAAATAAACCATAACTTTAATATTGCCTTTGTTTCTTTGTGATCAGAATCCCCCATTAAAACCAGCCCTATCCTTTTTCTTCTAATATTTTCATTTTAATTCCAATAACAAGGAAATTATACCATTTATTAATGTTTTAGTCTATTTTTTCTGAAAATTAAATAAATAAAATTCTTGTATTCCCTCAATATTCAGATAAACATAATAACTTTTTTACGTTTCATCTTCAAAGTCAATAATGACTCCTGTTAGAACCGCTACATTACCAATCGATTGGATCCCGTGACCAATAAAATCCACCTTAAATTCTTCCCACTTTAATTTATGTAATGATATAATAACACTAAATTTTCAACACGTGCTTAATAGATTGGGGACTTATAATGGATAAACCTCTCACTGCATTACAAACTATTATTATACATATGAATACAACTGAGCATTGGCATGATTTTATTTGTTACTGTCAGCATCGCGAAGCGGGACTTCGAAAATTAGCTTTTAAACATTTAGAGACATTTATTACAAATGCAAAGAAATGGGAATCAAAAGATCAAGAAGAGTTTGCCATTTCGCTGTTTACTATTTTAGATGTATTAAACGAAAAAGATGAGGTCTTAACTTTCTCACTAAATAGTTTTCTAATTGACATTCTATATAGATGGACAGAAAACAACCCATTTGATTCAAGACCTTTTAGATGGATAGGAATTTATATGGACTCTAGCAATAAAGAAGACGATTTAGAAAAATCCCTTCGAAAAGCGATTGAATTAGGTGGTGATACCGAACAAGAAGCCATGATATACCTAGTTTCTAATTACATCAATACTTTAGAATTTGGTACACATGAATTCCCTTCAGGTTATTGCGGAGATTTAAGTGAATGTATAGAAAAACTTCCCTATATGCTTCAATTAATTGATAGAATTCAGAATAAGAACATAAAGGAGCAAAACATTGGGCAAATACAAGAACAACTACACCTTATTCTAGATTGGTTAAAACATACACAAATTCCAGTAGATGCCGTTCGTGTACGGGAAAAAGAACAAACTAAGGAATTAGAAAAGGTCATTGTATATTATTTACACAACAGCTCAAGTCGTTAATTCATCGTGTACAGAGATAATAAAGTTGTTTAAAAAACGCCAGTCATGTTATTCAACAATCGGGCTATATAACGGAATAAATCCTTGTAAAAATTAAAAATATTTGAAATAATCGTCATTAAGTTGAAGTAGAGCGATTGCAGAAAAAGGTGATACGACTTTTTCTTACTTAATAATTGCATGATAGTTAAAAAATTCAACTAATTATATTCCGAAAGGGTGTGTGTAGTATCTTATCAACTAATGTTTTTACTTATAAATCTAAGGATGGAAAAACAATAATAATTAGAGAAGCTAAAGAACGGGATGCAGAAAGAATACTAGATTCTGCTTCAAAAGCTTTAATAAACGCTCCATACATGCTAAGTACGGTTGAGGATGTAAAAAAGGTGCGTATCGATGCTATTCAAAAAACGTTAAAAGCTTATCATGAAAATCCAAATTATGTACAGTTTATTGCTGAAGTTGATGGTAAGTTAGTCGGTGCAATAGATTTTAAGAACGGAAACAAAGAAAAAATTAGTCATCAAGGGGCTTTTGCGATGACCATACTACCCGAATATCGAAATTATGGTATTGGAAGAGCTCTTCTAGAAACGTTAATCAATTGGGCTAAAAATAACAGTAAGATTGAAAAAGTTTGTCTTGAGGTAATGGAAGATAATCTAGGTGCAATCCAATTATATAAGAATCTAGGCTTCTTTGAAGAGGGTAGAAAAGCAAAGGGTGTAAAATTGGATGGTAGCTATCAAGATTTAATATTAATGGCTTTATTCGTTTAAAATTGAACATTAATTTCAATATAAAAAGAGGGTCTTCATAGTCATCTCCCTGTTAAGTAGACAGTAATAGAAACCCTCTTTTTATATTTATCTCACATTAGCTTGCAGTAAAACTCCCCACTGATTATAGTTTCACTTTATTTTAATCCTTTAATTAAAGGTGACGCTTCCCCACTATGGAAAATCCATAGGTCATGAAGTGATCTCGTACATCCAACATATAGTAACTTTGCATCATGTTTTGTGTCTTTGTAATGTTCTTCATCCACATCAATTAAAAGCACCGCATCAAATTCTAAACCTTTCGCTAAATAGACAGGTACTACTGATATACCACCTTCATATTTACTTTGGTTTGCTTCAATTACGTTTACCGTTAATCCTGCATTTGTTAATTCCACATATATATCACGGCATTCATCTTCTGTTCTTCCGATTACCGCAATTGTTTTCACATCTGCATTTTGCAAATGTTTTACCGTCTTCACAATTTCAGTAAATTGATTTTCCGCATGAATTACTTTCACATCTTCTCCACTGCGGAAGACTGGTGTTGCGAGTCCTACTGGGATTTCTGCATTTTTAATTATTTCATTTGCAAATTCAATAATTTCTTTTGTAGAACGATAACTTCTTGTCAATTCATAATAACCGGTTTCTTGGAATACTTCCTTAAAAGCATTCCAATCTTCAATTCCTTGGTAATCATAAATCGCTTGCGATAAATCACCTAATATAGTGAAAGAATTACCTAATGTAATTTCTTTTAATACATAAACTTGGAAAGGCGAAAAATCTTGCGCTTCATCAATAACAACGTGATGAAACTTCTGCCCGATTTCAATCCCTGTTATACGATGATGTATGTATATTAAAGCTGGTAAATCTTCTACATACACTTCTTTTTTACGACAACTCTTTTCTGTTTCTTTAACAAGTTCTTCAGGTAATACCTCGAGTATTTCTTTACTTTTTACTATTGAACTATACAGTAAAAGAGCACTCATTTTCGGCCAAAACTTCATATATGCGTTCAGTCTCTTAGTCGCTTCTTTTTTAAGTAATTTTTTCTCGTTTGTTTCCCCGAATTTTTTAAGTTCAATTTCAATCCAGCGCTTCATTCGTCCTACTAATCGTTCTCTTCTTTTCTGTAAAGGATAATGTTTATATTCAACTTGCATCCATTTTTTAATATCTTCTACTGGAATAATCGCTCTATCCCACGCCTCAAAATCTTTTGTCGGAACTAACTCATTTTCAAATTGGATCATTCTCTCTTCAATAAACGTCTTAAATTCCAACGTACCCTTTAATTTACCTAGCATTATCTTCTTTTCATCACGATTAATTGAAAATGCTTCTTTCAATTTTTCTTCTGTCTGCTTTAGTTTCACTGAATCATCTAACGTACGTAATGCCCAATCCAGAAACGTTGTTTGACTAATATTCCCTACACCTAATTCAGGAAGTACACTCGAAATGTAGTCTAAAAACAGACTATTCGGCGCAAATACGATCATTCTTTCTGCTTCTAGTTGTTCACGATATTCATAAATTAAAAAAGCAAGGCGATGTAAAGCAATTGTTGTCTTTCCGCTCCCTGCAACCCCTTGAATAAGTAATGGTAAATTTCTTTCCGCTCGAATAATATCATTTTGTTCCGATTGAATCGTTGAAACAATATCCTTTAGCTTATTATCTTTATTCTCACCTAATCGATATAGAAGAAAATCATCGGCATGCGATACATCTTCATTTCCTTTTACATATGTATCAACAACACGTTCAAGTTCTCTTTTTCGAATGGAAATGTTTCGTTTTAAATACACATCACCTTCTACTAACCCATCTGGTGATTGATAAAATGCTAATTCTTCTCCACCGGTAAATGAATAAAACATACTGGCGACAGGCGCCCGCCAATCAATAATGATTGGCTTCATCGTGTCCATATCCGAAACCCCTACTTTTCCGATATAAATCGGCATAACTTCTTCTTTTCCATCTTCCTGAAAATCTAACCTTCCAAAGTACGGCTCTTGCACACCAATACGTAAGTTTTGTCTATTAGACTCCCTCATACTTTCAAGAATTTGCTCTTTAAAATCTTCTCCATAATAAACCGGGGTTTTTTCAAGCTTATCCAATTGCTCATCCATCGTATGTAAAGTATCCTTCATTTTTTGTAACTCATCTTCAAATATGTTGCTCATTTCGACGATTCCCTCCTGTCCGTTCTAATTTTTCAGTCGAAGTATCATTGTATTAAAAACCCAATCATAAAGTCAATAGTTTCCGTTTAAATTTTCCGAAAAAACTTACTTTTTATCTTTCTAATTTAAAAAGAATATGCAACATCAAAATCACACAAATACACATATAGTATAGTGATGCATACAAAAGATACTACTTTCTATTTGTCTCCTATTTAATTTATCCATTAACAAATATTGTAAAAATTAAAGACTTTAATCAATGGGCGTTTTACTGCCCACAAATAATAGGATAAATAAAAGTAAAGGAGGCTCTTCAAATGAATATTTTGAATCTATCTCAAGATTAAATATGCTTCTATCTGGCTGTATCCTTATGCTTTGTTGGTCAATTATGTATGTTGAAATATATAGACTTACAAAATCAGTCTGGCCATGTGTTATCATGCATGCAATCGAGGATGCTGTTCCTACTGTTTTAGTTACAATAACAGGGATTATTACTCTTACAAACAGTAGTGATTTTTGGTTAAATCCTACTAGCGGGGTCGCTGCTACTGTTTTATTTCTCGGAATTGGAATCGTACTAAGAACTATAAGAATAAAAAGAGAACGACAATTATTCACACAATAAAAAGCAGATAATGAATTCGTCATTATCTGCTTTCCAATTTTTAAAACTACCTTATTATATTTTTTGATACATAAGCCAGTCACCAGAGTCTATCACTTTCTTTAACATCTTTTTATTCTGAGCGATATACACATATGCCTCAATTCCCCTATCAGCAACATATACTGTTTGCGTGATTCGATCATATAAATCAGTCTCCGCATTACCTGTATATTCTTCTAGTTCATCTAACTTACACAATATCTTATCATTTACTACATAAACTTCTCCATACACCTGTTCTTCAATCGAATAAGTCATGGCCGGATATCCTTCATTCGTATCAAATAATTTTCCATATGTCCAAGCTCTGTCTGCGATGCATGTTGCACCTTGCATATAATGAGCATTCGTTTGTCCTCTTCTTAATGTGCCATAAACGAACACATGATACATAAATTCTTATCCCCTTTATATGTCTCTACTTTCTTATTTGTAAATAAGCACGAATCATAAAGTAACTCACTTCATTCGGAAGCTGTTCTTTAATAGATTTCAGCCCACCCTCTGCATTTTGAACGGCAGTTTCAATAAGAGATTCATACTCTGCTGGAACAAAGCTTTGCCAATCTACTTCCATTCCATCCTCATAGCAGCGAATTAAATGGTTTTCAATTGTTTGTCTTGATAAGTTACGTTCTTTTGCAATCTCATTCAAATCAATACCTTGTTTATACATTTCATATGTTTCTAAATGAGAATTTGCGGACGCTTTTCCTGACTTTTTACGCTCTGAAACTACTTCTGTCTTAATCGTTTCAGCATAATTTGGATTTTCCTCAATAAAATGCTGAACTGCTTGTAAGAAGTGCGAGCCATATTTCACAAGTTTGTGTTCTCCGATACCTTTTACCGTCAACAATTCAGAATCATTTTGCGGCATTTTCACACACATATCTTTTAATGTTTGGTCAGAGAAAATAACGAACGGAGGTACACCTTCTCCTTGTGCAATTTCTTTACGTACTTCACGAAGCACTTCAAATAAAGGATGGTCTTGAACAATTTGTCTTGTCTCTACTCGTTCTTTTCGTAAAACATTCTCTTTGCCAAGTAATACTTCTTTCCCTTTTTCAGTTACTTTTAACGTCGGATAAGTGCCATGTTCAACTGCAATTAACTCGTCTGAAATTAAAAACTCAATAAACTCACTGACCTCTTTTACACTACGGTTCGATAAAAGCCCATACGTTGGTAAAGTATGAAAATTAAATTCAATAACTTTCTTATTCTTCGACCCAGTTAATACTTGCGCTATCATTTGCTTTCCAAAGCGTTGGTTCGTTCTAATCATGCATGATAAAACCATTTGTGATTCTCTTGTCACATCGATGCTCTCGCGATTGTCTGTACAATTACCACAGCGTCCACAATCTTCTTTCGGTTCTTCTCCAAAGTATTGCAAAATGAATGATTGTAAACATTGTTCTGTATGACAGTAATCGGTCATATTTTGCAATTTTTCAAGTTCATTTGAAAAACGTGATTCTCCAGTTGATTGATCAATTAAAAAACGCTGTACTTGTACATCTTGAGAAGAATATAACAATATACATGTACTATCTAATCCGTCACGACCAGCACGTCCTGCTTCTTGATAGTAACTTTCCATATTTTTTGGAAGCTGATAATGAATTACGTAACGAATATTCGATTTATCAATACCCATCCCGAATGCAGATGTTGCTACCATTACACTTACTTCATCTCGTAAAAAGAGTTCTTGTTGCTCATTTCGATCACTATCACTCATACCAGCATGATATTTTGATACAGAAACACCTGCCTTCATCAAATCTTCATATAACTGATCGACTACTTTTCTAGTAGCTGCATATATAATCCCGGATTCCTTTTGATTTTGACGAATATAATCCGCCAAATATGCATTTCGATCTTGCCCTTTAATGACAGAAAACGATAAGTTCTCACGCTCAAACGTTGTCATAATTGTATTTTCTTGATTAATTTCAAGTGTGTTACAAATATCATCACGTACTTGCGGTGTTGCTGTTGCTGTTAATGCTAATACGAGCGGCTTTTCTGGAAGATAATCTAATATGCGATGTATATGTAAATAACTTGGACGGAAATCATGTCCCCACTGTGAAATACAGTGTGCTTCATCAATCGCAATCATAGGGATTTTCATATCAATAAGTTGATCAACAAACTCCATCGAATCAAGACGCTCAGGCGCCACATAAAGTAACTTGTAATGTCCTTGTTTCGCTAATTGAATTCGCTGATTTGCTTCTGCAATAGATATAGAACTATTAATATATGTAGCTGAAATGCCATTCTGTACCAATGTATCTACTTGATCCTTCATAAGTGATATTAGAGGCGATATAACCAACGTCGTTCCTTCAAATACTAATGCCGGAATTTGATAACAAATCGACTTACCGCCACCCGTTGGCATAATACAAACCGTATCTTTCCCATCTAGTACATTTTTAATTGTTTCATCTTGTCCTCTTCGAAACGAAGAATAACCAAAGTAGGACGCTAAAAGTTCTTGTGCTTTAGTAAACAAAAAAGAGTCACCCGCTTTTCTTTATCTTTCATCTACTTCTATTATATCAATCACTTATGCGACTTGAAAGGGATGATTAGATGCTTATTGTTTTTTCATTATTCTATGTTTCTTCACTTATTTAATATGAATTAGCATCATTATTTTATATGTTTTACAACATTTATAACGTAAATCCAGTACACAAGAAGAAAGAGTTTCAATTTAAATGTTCATTTTATTTCCCTTTCTTGAATACTACTAATCGTATACATATAAATTCAGGAGGTTACTATATGAAACATCGTAATATGAGTTCCATCAAGGCAAAAACGAAAACACAAAAACTCCAATTCTCTAATAATGATGCGTGGAAATATGAATCATACTATAAGTACCAGCCATTATTCTCTTATAAAAAGCTTTTTAATTTTCTTTCTCAACTTTTTAGACGTTAATATATGTGCAAAAAATATATCATTCACAGAATTTTTCTCAATATTAAATGTATAGACTTACTACAATTCAGTTGTTACCATATATAATAATCTGTTGGATAAACCCCTTAAGTTGACCTGCTTATATTAGCAGGTCTTTTTCATGATTACATACTTCTGTGTACCTCGATCTCACTTCCAAGTCTTTTCTCCATTTTATAACCATATTTAGATCCCAACAATTAATGATAATCATAAATTGTTGGGATTTAAATTGTTCACATATAATTATGCAATTCTTCTTTCTCAATACACAAAACACATTTTACTTGTTACTATAAAAGTACTCCAGATGAGTTTTTTGCTCATCGACATTATCTAGTTATTGGGGCCTGCCGCGGGAAGCAGGTCCCTTTGACTGTATGAAGGTCCCAATTTCATTTGGACACATTTACCAGGTTTTTTCAAAAGAATTTTATGATAACATTACGTAGTCGAGTCCGACATCTCGGCAATACCCTTTTGAGGGTCTGCAACTTCCCTTACAGACCCTCTTTTACTTTATATTCAATTTATTCATATATACCACAACACCATTCATTGAATTTCTCCATTTCAAATTCCCTAAAAATAATCTAGGACACGTAACTAAAAATAAATCTTCATCATACTTTGAGTTATACATGTTCAAAGGAGTGTTACTATTTATGTATTCTTATTGGCAATCGTATTACTCCCCCTACCATAACCCTTATGTAAACTATGATTTATCCGCACGGAACTACCGAATTAGTAAAAATGAGAATTTTTTAAAAGGGTATATGCGTTCTTTATGGGAACAACACGTCGCTTGGACGAGATTGGCTATTATAAGTATAGTATTTAATTTACCAGATGTTAATGTTACTGTTGGACGACTTCTACAAAACGCAACACATATGGGACTATCACTTGAACCATTTTACGGTGAGGATGCAGTGAAAAAATATAGTGCATTAATTAAAGATCACTTAGTAATTGCAGCGGATCTTGTTAAAGCCGCAAAAGCTGGTAATCAAAATGCAGCGGCCGCTATAGAGAAAAAATGGTACGCTAATGGTGACGCAATTATTGAATTCCTTAACAGGATCAACCCATATATAGATAAAGAAGAATTTAGAAAAATGTTTTATGAACATTTAGCACTAACGAAAGCAGAAGCACTTGCCTTCCTAAATAAAGATTATGAAGCAGGAGTAAAACTTTACGATAAAATTGAAAAAGAAGCATTAGAAATGGCTGACATGATAACAAACGCAATCGTAAAACAATTCCCGCAAGTCTTTCAATAAAGTGAAACTTTAATCAGTGAGGGGGTTGTTCATCCCCCACTGATTATCAGCTCTCACCAATCGGCTTATTTAGTTTTCTCTCCATGATATTTCACCTCTCCTCTTTACATTTAGCTTATATCGATATATTTTATTAATATCCGTTTTTTATAGGAGGAAATAGTTTGATTAACGCGATTGGTCTCGTTTTTATACTTACAAATAAACACGAGAAAAAAAAGAAAGTTTACTTAAATGAAAAATTTGCACTAATAGATATTATTGATTCTAAAGAAGTATTTGATGATGAAGGGAATCCTTTAGTAGAACTAACATGTAAATACAGTATATATTTAGATGAAAAATATTACTGTAAATCTCTCGATGATTATACCGGACAAGTCTTTCCTTTCTTAAGTGCAAAAATAGGAAATGGTCTTCTAAGAAACTTAAACTATTACTTTTCTTACGTTGATGCCTATGATAAGAAACCACCAGTTAAAGAAATAAGACCACTTATGAAACAAGTAACTAACAGATAGCCAAAAATACCAAAAAAAGAAAGCATCTAACCCTGGATGTTTTCTTTTTTATTAAAAACTCATTAACTTTCATCCTCTTCTAAAAGTATGTATCCAAGCATATTTTAAATTAAAAACATTGGAGGATTAGAGTGAATGAAATACTCAGAAACAATTATAAGCAAACGACTTCGAATACTTAAAATGACGGGTATGTTTTTCATGCTAGTGTTAATAGCATGGATTGGCTATACAAAATTACTTTATGAAAACGGCTTTCTTCAAGAAAAAAAGAATTCAGTAGAAGTAATGAACACTAGCATTACAGGAGAAATAGAGCAGCTTTTTCATATAAACTTGCAAGGTTATCGAAAAACAAGCCTTGATGCTGTTATAGAAGCCAGTAAAACCGATCCAAGTGAACTATCCTTAATTGAACTAGTCAACAAATCCTGCTCGCGAGATTGCATAGGTGAACCAGTTACATATGTAAACTCAAACAATGGATATATCTTTTATAAGGAATCTAATGGAACTAATGTAGCTATAACGGTTAAAAAGAAAGACACATGGGTAATTGTAAAGAAATCTGTTCAAGATGGAATATAATCACCCAAAAAAAGAGTACGCATCGTACTCTTTTTTATTATTAATACCCTTCCTCTTCATGCCTACAATGGCATTTCGCTTTTGTTTTACAATGACATTTTTCACACTCACACTTCGGTTTCTCTTTGCAACAACACTCGTGAAAATCATTGCGCTTACATCTACATCTCCCAAACATTAAATCATCCCAAAATTTATTACAATCTTGAAAATGTCCACAATGACAAGTATTTCTCATAAATATGCTTCCTCCTTGATAGAATTCATCATATTCTATGTTTGAAAGTATACAAAGGCTTGTTTATTAGTCTATTTTCTCCATATTATAAGTAGAGTTAAAAGATTAAATAAAAATAAAAACCGTCACATGACGGCTCTTATTTTTGCAAACTACTCTTTTGTATAAAAATATTTAATTCCTTTCATATCTAACCAAGCAGTTGCTTTGTCCAGTTCGTTCCCTTGACGATAATCTGTTTCGAAATACACAAGCCCTTGGTTATCTCCACGAGATATTATTTTAGAAGTATATCCAAGCTTATCCATCATTTGAATCATGTCAGAAATTAAATTTACACCAAATTCATAAGTAACTACTTTGCTATATTTATTCACTATAATTCCAACCCCTTCTTGTTTTTTTATCGGCTCAACAATTTGATTTGTAAACCAAGCTAACGGCTTATTTCCAATCAGCTTATTTAAATCACACTTGCCGATACCAGCCACATTTCCTGTCTCTGTGTATTGCCAAATATCACATGGATACGCCGGTTTGTTACCACCATAACGAGGAATCCATACAAAATCACAATTGACATTTTCCATTCCAAATGGAGCATACATATGATGAGCAATATATAAACCGACTTTCTTAGCTCCTAATCTGCGTAATTCATCAATAAAAGCTTGTGCACCCGCTCTCATATCGTTCATTGTTCTTACTTCTACGTCAGCTACCCAAACTGTTGCATTTTTATCACCACGGTTCCAAAAGTCTCTTGCTTCTATCCGTGCATCCTCTACTGAAACGAAACGACAGAACGCATAATTACCAAACGGAATATTCCTTGCTTTCATTGCTTGTACATAATTTTTATATAAAGGATCTACATAGTTTGAACCATCTTGCACACGTGCAATTACGAAATCTAATTGTGGTGCTGCGATATCCCAGTTAATGTCGCCATTCCATTTCGAAATATCTACAATATAACCCATTATTTAACATCTCCTTTTTCATTATTATATTCAAAGCTTGTTTTTTTGTTATTATCAACTAATAAATAGTATGAGAGGTATTATATTATTGGGTAATAATTTAAAATTCGGCTTATGTATTGAGAAAACAAAATATTATTACGGGTTTAATAAGTAAAGATTTACAAAACTCTAAACTATATAAAGTGAAACGATAATTAGTAGGAGGCTACGAGCAGTGTAATTCCCACCTAATTTCTTAGCTTCATCCGAATTTTGAGGTGAGAATTTTACTTCCCGCAAATAGCTTGATAAATAAAACCACCTTTCTGACAGGTGGTTTTGTGTACTAATTTACATATAAATTGTCCATATTTTTATAGTTACTTAATATACTTGTTAACTAAAAATAAGACAATTTTTAGTTTTTAATCAAACCAATTTTCGTTTTATCTCACGTACTCATAGTACCATTTACGTGCATCTAACCAAGCTGTAAATTTATCGATATTCCCGGACGGATAGCCATTCGTTATAGCATAACCAATGCCATCTTTTTGAACGACAATTTGTCCATCAATACCCGCATCAACCATAGCTTGAGCCAAATCTTGTAAATTACTAAATGCTACACCACCAGTTTTTACTTTGAGCAAATTCGCTGCACCTCCTCCAGTTTGTCCTGTAAGAGCAAATACAATAGAATTAGCGATTTTATCAACATTCCATTTTGCCATGTCGGATTCATTATCAATAAACCCTAATTCAATAAGAATAGCCGGTGCCTTCGTTCCATTTAATACTGCTAAATCTGTACGTTGTTTCGCACCTCGATCACGCCATCCAATATCTTTTGCTAGTTGAGCTGAGATTTTAGCCGCCAAATCTTTCTGATCATAATATAAAACCTCAACACCCTGTCCATTTCCATCACTTGCATTAAGATGAAAAGAAATAACTAAATCCACAGCATGGGAATTGCTATTCCGAATGATATTATTTAAATTTTGTGATTGAGTTGCCCCTACCTCGTCCGTATCGTCATAAACCGTGTGTCCTAGGGCTCTTAACTTAGCCGCCACGGCATCTTTAACTTGCCTATCTAGAACGTGTTCTTTCCGATTCCCGAAATTAGCACCTTGAACAATACTATTGTGTCCTCCGTGCAAACTATATCTAGCCATTATTCATCAACATCTCCTTTCTTAATATCTTATTCAAAACTTGTCTTATTGCTATTCCCACTTACAATCTTAACTGTGCCCATACGTCCTATATTTTCTAAAAGTTATGCAATTTGTTTTCGATATAAAAAAGCTATCGCTTCATAAATCGAATGATTTATTCTCTAAATTACTTTTACATGAATGACGACACGAACAAAAAAGCATCACCCTTTCGGCGATGCCTAAAAACTCTATTTTACTTTTCAGCTCCCTAAATAAATAGAGTTTAAAATCACTGAAACTACACCTATATTTCCTCCCCTTCCTTCACAGCTTCTTTCAACCTCTGCAACATATACCCAATTCCTTTACACCCCTCTAGCGGATATGTAATCATTTCTTCTGGATATAACTTTGTCACTACTTTTTTATGCTTCTTCCCTGCTAGTAAGACGATTTCGTCAAACTGTAGTAAACTTTTATCTACCATCTGTTTTTGTAATTGCTCTATACTTATTACCTCATCGCTTTTTGAATCAAATGCAAGATCATAGTTTTCTAATACAATATCACTTGGTCTTAAAAATCCATGTTTCGCTGATAATATAACCCAGTTTTCGAAAAACATAGTTGCGTACGCCTGACATGCTTTTCCGAACGGACTAATATATACATCTTTTGCTTCCATCGGTCCGTAGTCTGAATGTTTATCCCAAATTTTCTTTTTTCCGCATGGAATTATACATAGCCTTTTCATATATATTTCTACTCCCTTTACTTTGGTAAATAAAATTCGTTATTTTGTACATTTTTTTCTCGAGATACTATATAATAATTCTGAAAGTTAAAATTACACATTTTACCATATGCGTACTATAGATTACTCTCATTGCAAATATTATAATACCATAAAAAATTTTTCATTTTTTCTTCAAAATAATGAAACTAAATTATAATGCAAGTATGTATTAATAAAACAATAAAGGAGGTTCATAAAAATGAAAAATATTATTCCTGCACTATTAGTCTATTTTATCGTTTGCGTTATTTCCGTTATCATCCCAGCATCTGAAGGCTATAATTATGTCGGCTGGAAGTTATTTGTTGGGCAAGTGTATGCGATACCTATTTTCTTCATTACTACGATAATCACATTTTATATAAACAAGAAAAAATCTTACGAATAAACGATTATAAGGATAGCTAACGCTATCCTTATTTTAATTCGTTAATCAAAACTTTATATCCTTTCTTCTAAAAAGTTAAACGCAACATCTGTATTTCAGCGTTTAAACGCAGTTCCTCCGAAATCCAGCTCTCTAATTTTGAAACAGATGCAATATTTTTTCAAAAAGCCCCTGTAATTTACTTTTCAATACTTCCATATCATTAAGCATACACAATGCGACTGTTTAAAAGTTAAAAATTTCTGCTTATTATAAATAAAAAAGGACAAATAGCCAATCTGACTACTTGTCCTTACTGTTCATCTGTACGCAATACGATTAAGCTTGGAATGCTTCTGTTAATACTGGTACGATTTGTTTTTTACGAGATACAACACCTTTTAAAGTAGCTGTATTGTTTTCTAGTGATACGTTGTATGCTTTCTCAACAACGTTTGCTGCTTTACCGATCGCAAGACCGACAGAATCGTTAGTTAAGATATCAGTTACAACGAATAAGAATAGGTCTAAACCTTTTTCTTCTACTACTGCAGAAATTACTTTTTCAAGTTCCGCTTGGTGTACAAGAACGTCGTTTGTATCAACAGCGTTTACTTGTGCGATTTCAACTTTCGCATTACCCATTTGGAATTCTTTAGCATCAAGAGAGATTAATTGCTCCATTGTTTTTCCGCTTAAGTCAGCACCAGCTTTTAACATTTCTAAGCCGTAGTTATCTGCATCTACACCAGCGATTTCCGCTAATTCACGAGCAGCTGCTACATCTTGTTCTGTGCAAGTTGGAGATTTGAATAGTAAAGAATCTGAAATGATTGCAGATAACATTAAACCTGCAACTTCTTTACGAATTGTTACGCCATTTTCTTTGTACATTTTGTTTAAGATTGTAGCTGTACAGCCAACTGGCTCACAACGATAGTATATAGGATCGCTTGTTTCAAAGTTAGCAATACGGTGATGGTCAATAACTTCTAACACACGAACTGATTCGATATCGTTAGCACTTTGTTGACGCTCGTTATGGTCAACTAAAATAACGTTGTCCACTTCGCTTGCTACTGTCTCAACAAAACGCGGTCCTTCTACTTTAAAATAGTCTAACGCAAATTGAGTTTCACCGCTGATTTCGCCTAAACGTACAGGCTCAGCATTCATTCCTAATTCTTTTTTCAATTCTGCATAAGCAATTGCAGAACAAATTGCATCTGTATCTGGGTTTTTATGCCCGAAAACTAGTACTTTTTCCATGTTTTCCACCTCTTCATGAAAAGGATATCTTAAAGAAGCAAATATGACAATATTTAAAGCATATTTTTTTATAAATAATTGCACTTTCTTCTATATTTTTCATCATTTTCATAAAAAAAATCATCTAAAATGAATTAGATGATCGAAATGTATGTTTCAATTAAAATAGTGTAGGAGCTTGCACTACATTGTTAAAAGCAAAATTTGAGGATAAGCCATTATTCAAAAGGTTTACATCTATAACTTGATAAAACGCATTTCCAGTGTCTGCAATTTCCCAAACAGCTAAAATAAGATGGTATCCACTACGGTCAGTTGGTACATTTGCTTCGTGCGTTACTGTTGTCCCTGGTCTAGCTCCACCGTCATTTTTTACATAGAATGGCACTAAATCTAAATCTGATCGCGTCAAAGGTTTATTTGGATTCCAACCTTTTTTCGTAATATAATATTTCCACTCTTTCGTACTATGAGGAGCCGTTAGTTTCCACTTGAATGTATTCGTCCCGCCATTTAACGTAACTTTCTTCCACCTATCTACAGTTTGAACATCTAAAGCGGGAAAATGACCAGCCCCTGCAATTTGTCCATCAGAAGGTCCTAGTTGTGGAAATCCACCTATCCCTTCTACACTTTGTGGTTCATATTGAATTGGTCCACAATTTACATTTACACCTTGCTTACATAAATAAGATCGGCTCGCTGGTGATTCTACATATCCATGAGCTGAAGCCTTTTCTGAAAACCCAAATGTTAATAATCCCGTAAGTAATACGCCACCACTTAAAATAACTTTCTTCATCTTTTGTAAACTATTCTTTTTCATTCTTTCATCCCCTTCCCATAATAAAGCGAAAATAACTATAGTCGGCTAGTCATCTTCTCTACATTTATTATAAGACGAGAATCATTACTAAAAGAACCCTCTAAAAACTTTCTCAAATTCATTTAGTGCGTTAATTAGATTATAATTAACTATTTTAACACCGCCAGAAAAATATAGACGGTGTTAAAAATAGTCGTTTATTATTCACTTACTAATAATTAAGCACTCTCCCCGTTTGATTATAACTTAAATGTTTTTATAATAAAGAACCGTAGCATCTAACTTTCCATTCGGAGAAATTGCATACCCTGGTATTGTTCCAACTTCTTGGTAGTCTAGTGATTTGTACAATTTATTGGAAGGATCTCCTTCTCTAGTATCTAATACTAAAAGAGACCTGTTTTCTTGCTTTGCTCGTTCCTCTGCTTTTTGCATAAGCGATCGTCCAATACCGTTTCGTCTAAAGTTTGGATGAGTCATTAATTTGCAAATCTCAGCTCTATGAATTCCGTTAGGCTTAGTAACTAATTGTAATTGAATACTCCCTGCTACTTCGTTGTTTATTTTAGCCACATACAATATCACTTCTGGCGCTAATACTGTTTGCCAATACTTTGTTGCATCTTTTTGTTCCAGTGGAGGCAAAAAACCAATTGATGCCCCATCATTTACAACCATTTTCAAAAGTTTCGAAAGTTCTTCTATATCATTTTCTAGTTTCTTAATTTCTTCAATTACTAAATTTCGCATTACTTTTCCCCCTTTTGTTTCATTGTAACAATTTTTAAAGAAGGAATAATGAAATAATAAGAGGAATTTATAGTTAAGATATGATTTTTTGTGAAAGGATAACGATATGAAATATATATTAGATAGAATGTACGCAAAAGAATTACTCGAATGGGCATATGAACAAAACCCGGGCCCTTGGTTTGAACATTCACTACATGTTGCTCATGCAACTGAAAACATAATTATAGAACTTATAAAAAAAGGGTACAAGCTAGATGCTGACATAGCATATAACGCTGCCCTTTTGCATGATATCGGAAGATACAAAGGTTTTACCAAATCGGTCATTCATTCCTATGATGGTTATATGTATATGAATGATTTAGGGTATACAGGAAACGCTGTTATTTGTGTGACACACTCATTCCCATGCAAAAATGAACATATAGATATCGCAGCAGAATGGAGTCTCGTTCCTGACCATATGAGAAGCCGATTAGTTGAAATATTAAATGAACATTGTAACTACGACTTATACAATAAAGTAATTACTCTTTGTGACGCTCTTGCTGATGCGGATGGCTTTACTACGCTGGAAAGAAGATTAATTTCTGTTGGTTTGCGTCATGGTACAACATCTCATACATCTTTACATTGGAAAGGGTTTTATGCGATTAAGAAAGAATTAGAAGCTTTAATCGGTAAGAGTATATACACAGTTCTTCCTGATGTAGAAAAATCTATTTATGAAGATATAGAATATTAAAGTGAATACAAATTGAAAACGATAAAATTTGTATGTATGTTTCTAAAAGACTCTTTCAAAAGTGGAGGGATTTCTTATTAGTAAAATAGGATTTGACTTGATAAACCTTGAGAGGAATTTTGATTTTGGCTATGAAGATATAAAAGAGATTTCTATGAGATGTAAATTTTCTAACTGTTCACATACAAATGAACCAAACTGCGCGGTTAAAAGAGCTATATCTGACGGTGCTCTTTCTGAAGAAGTAGTTAACAGTTACTATAGAGATTTTAATGAGGCACATTATGTTTCTAAACAGAAAAACAAAACAAAAGCTATTGATTATATGAAACAATTGAAGCTTTTTACAAAACCTTAAAACTAAATAAATAGTTTTTATTTCTCATTCCTACTAAATTTAAAATTCTCCATTATTGTATAACCATAAATTGAACCCATCCTAGATAATTTTTATACTTAAATTTAATTTCACATAAAAAACGTTTTAAACATAAAATTTAAAACGTTTTTTTATTCAATGCTTTTGATTTTTCAATTCTGTTAAACACTCTTGCACTAAAGTTACCGCTTGACTCATCGCAGCTCCGCCAGCAAATGCTGCTGAAACACCACATGCTTCCAGAATCTCTTTATCCGAACATCCTTGATCAAGACAACCTTTTGTATGATAAATTGTACAATACTCATCTTGCGTTGCTAAACTAATTCCTAATGCAATAAGTTGTTTTTCTCTTTTTGTTAAAGAACCCTCTTGAAAACAAGCTTGCGTGAACGCATTATATGTCTCAGCGATTTCAGGAATTTGATTTGTAAAACTACCTATACCTTCTTTATAATGATGTAGAATATCATTTATCGAACTATGTTGCTCATGTTCCATCTTATTCCCTCCAGTCATATTATCCATACTTATTGTAGTATGTGATGAAATGGAGGCAATATACCTTCTTTTAAATTAAGAATTTTCAATTAATTTGAGTTATAATTTTAAATTATCATCGACAATAACTTTTTCTCTAGAACTTTTTCTTTCAACCTCTTTACTTCTTTCTTCCCAAAATGTTAATCCTTCAATCCCCACATTTTTAGGATTAAATACTGGATCTTTCCCTTCTTTTTTCTGCGTTTCATAATCTTTTAACACTTTTAATGCGGTTTTACTTAAAAGTAAGATTGCGATTAAGTTTAACCATGCCATACTACCGATTCCTAAATCTCCAAGATTCCATAAAAGCGACGCTGATTCAACGCTACCGATGTAAACCATAATTAAAAATCCAAATTTCAAAACTGGTTTTAACCAGCCATACTTCAGTTGACGATCTAAATAAGTAAGTGTCGTTTCAGCGATATAGTAATAAGCGAGTAACGTTGTAAATGCAAAAAAGAAAATCGCAATTGAAATAAATATTGGACCAAACCCTGTTATCACAGTTTCAACTGCTTGTTGTGTATAAATTGGACCAGCTTCCACATTTCCTATGTTTTGTACAATGGCGGTTTTCCCTTCAGGTATAACATTATACATACCTGTTATTAAAATCATAAGAGCTGTCGCTGTACATACGACAATTGTATCGATATATACGGAAAACGCTTGAACTAATCCTTGTTTTGCGGGATGCGATACTTCAGCAGCCGCCGAACTATACGTCGCTTCTCCGACACCAGCAACGTTTGAAAATACAGCGCGTTTTACGCCCCATGCAATAGCTGCACCAACAATTCCACCAAACATTTCATTTACACCAAATGCGCTAGAGAAAATTAAAGCAAACATACTTGGAATCTCCGTTACATTCGCAATTAATATGATACATGTAACAATTACATAACCAATTGCCATAAATGGAACAAGCATTTGAGAAACGCCAGCAATTCTCTTTACACCACCAAAAATAATTGCTGCTAGTAACACGACTAAAAATATACCAGTTATATATTTGCTAATACCATTAGAGTTTTCAAATCCAACTGCGATACTACTAGATTGAATACCTGGTAATAACACGCCATATGAAAGTGTTACAACTACTGCTACAATGACTGCAAACCATTTCATTTTCAAACCTTTCTCAATGAAATATGGAGTACCGCCGCGATATTCATTCCCTACTTTACTTTTGTATACTTGAGATAATGTTGATTCTACAAACGCGCTCGCTGCCCCTAACAAAGCCATTACCCACATCCAAAATACAGCTCCAGGACCGCCGAAAGCAATTGCTGTCGCTACCCCTGCAATATTACCAATTCCAACTCTTCCTGATAAGGCTAAACAAAATGCCTGAAAAGATGATATTCCCGTCTCTGAACTCTTTCCTTCAAATAATAGTTTAATCATCTCTTTAAAATAACGGATTTGCAAAAAGCGTGTTGCAATCGTGAAATATACGCCTGCCCCTAATGCAAAAACAACTAAACCGATACTCCACACTTGCCCTACTAACCATTCTACTAAATTCTCCATCCAAATCCCCCTTATCATTCTTTGGAAAAGCAATTTTGTATATAAAAAAAACGGACAACTATTATCAAACTTTCTAGTTGTCCGCATCTTTCATTATTTCATCCCTCAATTTTTATCAGTAAAACGCCCTATTACTTTATATTTACCCAAACACTTTTCACTTCTGTATAATTATCAAGCGCATATGAACCTAATTCGCGGCCAATACCAGATTGTTTATATCCACCAAATGGTGTAGCTGCATTTTCTAAGTTATAATCATTAATCCACACTGTTCCTGCTTTTAATTTATTTGCTACTTGATGACCCGTTTTGATATTTTGCGTCCATACACCCGCAGCAAGGCCATAGGATGAGTTGTTCGCTCGTTCAATTACTTCTTCTGTCGAATCAAATGGAAGTACGACAACAACTGGTCCAAATATTTCTTCCTTAACGATTGTCATATCGTCTGTAACATCTGTGAATATAGTTGGCTTAACGAAATAACCTTTTTCAAGCGCACGTTCGCCACCAGCCGCAACTGTAGCACCTTCTTTCTTCCCTTGCTCAATGTAATTTAACACACGCTCTTGTTGTTTCTTAGATACGAGTGGACCCATTTCCGTTCCTTTCTCCATACCTGCTCCAAGTTTTACGTTGTTCGCCATTTTCACAAGTGCATCTACTACAGTTTCATAATGTTTACGATGAACAAATACACGTGATCCTGCGCTACAATTTTGACCGTGATTATACATAATACCTTGGAATGCACCATTTATCGCTTCTTCCAAGTCCGCATCTTCTAAAATGATATTTGGTGATTTTCCGCCAAGCTCTAACGTTACATGCTTAATCATTTCTGCAGATTGACGCATAATATACTTTCCTGTAACAGTAGATCCTGTAAAAGCAACTTTATCAATGTCATGATGATTTACAATTGCAGCCCCTGCTTCAGGACCAAAGCCTGATACAAAGTTTACAACGCCGTTTGGAAATCCAGCCTCTTTAAAGAGTTTCGCTGTATATAGTAAAGATAAAGGCGTTTGCTCTGCTGGCTTTAATACAATCGTACAACCTGTCGCCAGTGCAGCTCCCATTTTCCAAGAAGACATAACAAGCGGAAAATTCCACGGAATAATTTGTCCTACAACACCAACAGGTTCATGTCTCGTATAATTCAAGTAATCTTTTGAAATCGGGATTGTTTGCCCAATAATTTTTGTAGCCCATCCTGCGTAATAACGATAATTTTCTACAGTCGCTGAAATATCATCATCAAGTGCTACTTGATATGGCTTTCCATTATCTAAAGCTTCTAGTTGCGCTAATTCTTCTCTATGTTCTTCAATTAAATCTGCTAATTTATAAATAAGATGCGCTCTTTCAGCAGTAGCCATTTCTGCCCACGGGCCAGATTCAAATGCAGATCTTGCCGCTTTTACTGCAGCATCAATATCCTCTTCTTGCGCTTCACATACGACTGCTAGAACCTCTTCTGTTGCTGGATTGTACGTTTCAAACGTCTTTCCGCCAATAGCAGAAACAAATTCGCCATTAATAAACATTTTAATTTCTTCATTTAAAAACGCTTCCACTTTTGGTTTCAGCTCAATATTTGTCTTTAACATTATGTTCTCCTCCTTATTTAAACAGCTGCATGAGCTGCAATATTTGATAAAACCGTTTGAAGCTTTTGATCTTCTTCTACAGTTAACCCTAGTCTTGGATAGCGAGAAGGTCCTCCCGCTTGCCCATGTAATTCCATAGAACGTTTAACGATTTGAACATATTTCCCTGATCCTTCAAGAAACTCACAAAGTGGTAAAATAGCATCGTTTATTTCCCACGCCTTTTCTAATTCACCATTTTGAAAATGCTCATACATTTTTGTAACGAGACCGGGAACGATATTTCCTGCTACTGAAACCCATCCCGAGGCACCAACTAAATATGATTCCATAACTAAATCTTCAGAACCACAGAAGACTTGGAAAGCCCCTTCACTTTGTCTTACTAAATCTCTCGCTTTTCGAATATCTCCGCTAGATTCTTTAATATGTGTAACATTTTCACACTCTTTTCCAATACGGAGCATTAGCTCTGTACTCATATCAACACCAGAAGTAAATGGATTATTGTATAACATAATTGGTATATTTACAGAGTTTGAGATTTCTTTAAAATGAAAATAAATCTCCTCTTCCTTCGGTTTACAATAGTAAGAGTTTATAATTAATGCACAATCCGCTCCGTGCGCTTCTGCATGTTTCGTATATTCAATTGTTTCTTTCGTCGTCTCTGCTGCAGTTCCAACAATAACTGGAATACGGCCATCAATTTCTTTCAACACGGTTGCTACCATTTTAAATCGTTCTTCTTTTGATAAACTTACAAATTCTCCTGTACTTCCATTAATGATGATACCTGCAACGTTTTGTTCGATAAAGTAATTTACATTTTGCTTTACCCCATCCCAATTAATTTCCTGAAATTCATCCATCGGTGTTATTAATACTGGAAATGCCCCTTTAATTTTTTGCATATTTATCTCTCCTTATCACATTTTATTTTAATAAGAAACCTGCCGGAAACGGATCCGTAGGGTCTAATAGAAACGTCTGCATCCCTGTAATAAACCCTCTACTTTCAAAACGGAAAATGTATCCTAGTTCCTCCTTCTTCACTTTCTCCACAGTTATAAAACTATTAAATATACTTTCATTTTTAAAAGGTTTATCCGCCATATAATCATTTTTAAATAACGCATGAACATAGGAAACAATAGTAGAAACAAAACCTGGCGAATGTACGATAAAGTTATCTTCATGAAATGTAATCGATTTTATATGGTTCTTTTCTTTTTGCGAAGGATCTACTAAAATAAGCCTTTTTATTAGCGACTGTTTTTGTATAGTCTGTAGTGTAGCTTCTCCCCATCTTTTCAATTCAGAAATGTTTTCCATGCGAATTTCTGGCGAATACGCACCTTTCTCTACAACTGCATATACTTTATCTGCTTGTATGAGAGAATAACTTACATTACCAACCTGTAAATTTTCCTCAATCATATAGCATAGTTTGCTTTCAAACGAAACCGATATAACTTCATCATTCTCTACATACGCATGAACTAAAAATATTCCAGATAACGTTTCAATTTTGTATTGATTGGACTCTCTCTTTTTTAAATACCCACTTTCGAGTAACATCGTTATTACTGCAACAATGCCTCCATAATGAAGCGGAACCGAACCTTCATGATTAAAAAATAATACAGCTGCATCCACTTCGTTATAGATAGATGGAACGACAATACACCCATTCAAACCGATAAAACCACGTGGTTCATTTAATAAAAGCTTCATCTCTTCTGCTAATTCACCTGAAAATTGTTCATTTAATTGCTCCAAACTGTAGTAGTATTTGCATGGTACGTCTTTCATTACACGAAATGCCTCGCCATTTACATGTACGTCTACTGCTGTATACATTTTTTGAATGTTCATTTTATATCCTCCGTTTCATGTTCCATCGGCGGAATTAGCAAAAATCCTTCTTTAAGTGGATCCATTTCATTGTAAAAAAATCTATGCATACCCATAAGCCAAGCTGATCCCGTAATTTTCGTTATGACAGCTTCAATATTTTCAACATGTGTCGTATTCATGACATATCCTTTAAATAAAGAACCAACGATACTCTCATGAATGAACTCTTCACCAATTTCGATTTCTTTCTGAGCGTATAATACAGCTAGCTTCGCAGATGTTCCTGTACCGCATGGAGATCGATCTATTCCGCCTGGTGGTACAACAACTGTATTTTTCACATGCGCACATTCATGAGTAGGATCTGTATAAAATTCAACATGTGTTAATCCTCTTATAAACGAATACTCTGGATGAGTGATTTCAAACTTCTCATTAATTGTGTTTCTTATATGAATCGCCTTATCGATGATTGTAGATGCATTTTCTGGTACTAATTCTAGATCTACTGATTTCGCATCAATAATGGCATAAAAATTCCCTCCATACGCAATATCAGCCTCTATAGTCCCAATGTCTTTCACTTGTACAGTAATATTTTTCAATAAAAAAGCTGGTATGTTACAGAAAGATACTTCTTTTGCTTTTCCATCTTGAACAGCAATATCTACTTCAACTAAGCCAGCCGGTGTATCTAGTTTTAAAGAAGTAATCGGTTCAACTACCGGAATTAAACCTGATTCAACTAACGCTGTACATACACCGATTGTATCGTGACCACACATCGGTAAATATCCACCTGTCTCTATGTATATAACACCTATATCAGCCTCAGGATGACATGGGTCTGTTAATAATGCTCCTGACATTACATCATGACCACGCGGTTCATTCATTAACAATTTTCGAATCCAATCATACTCCTTTTTCATATGTAACATCTTCTCTGCCATCGTCTCTCCAATCAACTTTGGAAGTCCACTAATTAATGTCCTCGTTGGATTCCCACCTGTGTGTGTATCAATCGTCGTAAAGACTCTTTGTGACCTCATCCGTTTAACACCCTTTCTGTAAAACGACTCAAACGAAGTGGTTCAATAGGAATAATTGTCTCTTTTTCATTTAATAACTCTTCAATTACTTTTCCAGTAACTGCTGCAAGACTAATCCCATCACCTTCATGTCCAGCGGCAATGAAATAATTCGGAATATGTTCCACTCGTGAAATAATCGGTAAATGATCTTCTGTCCACGGACGTAAACCAGCGTAAGAACGAATTACCATCATATCTGCCATTTTCGGATAAAAGCGAATTGCTCTATTTGCGATACATTTAATGACTTCATTATTTATCCTCGTATGAAATCCTACAAATTCACGACTACTACCAATTAAGAAATTTTGACTTTCAGTAGGCTCAAATACGAGCGCAACCCCGTATTTTTCAGTTAAAGCATCCACTTTTCGTTTTCCGCCAAATTTAGAAATTAAATAACCGAATTCCATTACTTTACGGCATCCTACGTGTTGTTGCCTTGAAGCTACAATAATATGCCCTTTTCTCGGTTCAATTGGTATATTTATATTTAACATCTGACCAATCTTAGGAGCCCACACACCGGCTGCATTTACAACTTGTTTTGCTGTAAAAGTTCCATTCGTAGTTTCTACAACAAATGAACCATCCGTCTCTATTTCCATACTCTTTACTTCCGTCTGCTTAAAAGCTTTTGCGCCAAACTTTTGTGCCTCTGACAGAAGCGAGAAAGCAAGGAGATATGGATTCACAGTTGAATCCGTCGCACATTCTAAACCGCCTAATAAATCATCAGCAAAAAAAGGCGACTCTTCCCTTATATCTTGCCTATCAAGCATTCGAAACGGTAATCCAGCTTCTTGTTGCCGATTTACCCATTGCTGCGCAGCTTCCATCTCTTCGTCTGACTCACATACGAGAATACTTCCTGGTGCCCTATATTCAAATGAATGCTCTAATTCTTCACTTAAATCAGTTACTAATTTTTGACTTACTAAAGACATTTGACTATCAAATCCCGGGTCTTTATCAATGGCCAAAATATTCCCATCACACCGTGAAGACGTCCCGCTGACAAATTCCCCTTTTTCAATGATTGTTACGTCTCTTCCGTATTTTGAAGTGTAATAAGCGATAGAACACCCTATTATTCCACCACCTATAATTAAAACGTCGCAGTGCCTCACAATATACTCCTCCTTTCCTAGCCCTCTCACTTTCTTTTTATGCAATTGACGTGCCAATTCTGTACATATACAATTTTTATAAAAAATATTTTTATTTGTAATAATATTTTAAATTCATAGTAAATAGGTGTATTATTTTTTTATCACTGTCAAAATTTTTATACATAACAGGAGGACATTATGGAATTCTCATTTCCGACTATACAAGAATTTTTGGAAAGCGTTTTAATCAATCATACATGTAGCCTTGATCGCATTAAGAAAATAAACGAAAGGTTTTATTACCTCCCTTCTACTACAGAAGAATATAATTGCGCAATTATTTATGTAGATGACTCATTCACTGCATTAATTGACGCTTTTTCTTATGAATTAGCTGTTATCATCCTTAACGAAAACGATGAGCCGATATGCTGTATAACTTCTCAGCAAATGATTCCATTTCTTTATAAGTCCTACAATGAACTACAGTCATTTTATGACACTGTAATACAAACAACTGACTCTTCTGTTACAGTAATTGATAGTAAAGAATGCGTTCGAACTTGGACAGATGGTGCTGAAAAAATATTTTCAGTCAACCATAATGAGATTATTGGGCAACCGATTACTCGTTTTTTTGATTATAAAGACTTGGAAATTTTACAATCTTTACATGATGGAAAAAGCATAGTCGCTCAGTTCCATCAGCCTCGCCCCGATTTATTCGTATTAATTAATTCAAATCCAGTTTATTGTAATGATGAAATTATAGGAGCAGTCGTTTCAGAAACAGATGTTACAAATCAAGTCGCTTTAAATGAAAAACTATTTAATATGTCACATGAAATGCACCGTTTAGAACAAGAAGTGGCAAAGTATAAAGATGAATCCGATCCATTCCTTGCGATGAATGGAAAAAGTCCTGTTATACAAAGAACGATACAATTAGCTAGAAAAGTTTGTTCGGTGAAATCAACTGTTTTAATACTTGGGGAAAGCGGAGTTGGAAAAGAAGTATTTGCGAAAGCAATTCATGAAGCAAGTGAAGCAGCGAAGGCGCCTTTCATTTCGATTAACTGCGGGGCAATTCCAGAAGCATTATTTGAAAGTGAATTATTCGGTTACGAGCGTGGGGCGTTTTCTGGAGCAAATAGTAAAGGAAAAAAAGGTAAAATTGAACTCGCGCAAGGCGGTACTTTATTTCTTGATGAAATAGGTGAAATGCCACTTGATATGCAAGTAAAACTGTTACGTGTACTGCAAGAGCGAAAGTATTACCGAGTTGGTGGTGAAAAAGAAATTAATATTGATTTCCGTATTATCGCTGCTACAAATCGTGATTTACAAGAAGAAATGAGAAAAGGAACTTTCCGAGAAGATTTATATTACCGCTTAAATGTAGTTAGCTTGCAGATTCCACCGCTGCGCGAAAGACGCGAGGATATTATTGAATTAACCTATTCTTTCTTAAACGATTTTTCAATCAACTATAACAGACCAATTCGTGACTTACCTTCAAGCATTATGCATGAACTGCTTCATTACAATTGGCCAGGTAATATTCGCGAACTTCGAAACGTTGTTGAACGGCTTGTGGTATTCGCAACAGACGGAATTATAAAACAAGAATATTTACCATTTCATACGACTGAAACTTTAGACAACCATACAGCCCATTTCCTATTACTCAGCAACAATAATACAATCCTTTCTTTACAAGAAGAGATGGATGAGCATGAGAAAAAAGTTATTGAAAGGGCTTTACGAATTTTAAATGGGAATAAATTAGAATGCGCAAAACAACTTGGTGTAACAAGGGCTACTTTATATAACCGTTTAAAGAAACTTGGACTTCAATAAAGAAGCAGTATGCACCGATCAGGCATTTACAGATAGCCCTCTCCTCCTCTATATTGGCATGATTTTTGCATATATAATTTGTGAAAACCGAACTAGAGGAGGAATACACATGACAAATAAAAACAACTTAATCGTTTGTCGTTGTGAAGAGGTTACATATGGGCAACTTCAATCGACAATTGCTGAATATAACTGCTCGGCAAGAGAATTAAAACTAAGAACACGTGCTGGCATGGGATTTTGCGGTGGTCGCACATGCAGAATAATGATAGATCGAATGATTGAAAATGCGAATCCTGACGTAACTCTTAATGAACTACCGTTAAAATATCAACCACCAATACGTGCAGTTACTTTTGGATCGGTAGGTGAAAGTAAATGAGTAGAATTACACATCACCCTATTTTAGGCACTTTACAAAGTAGTAAGCGTATTACCTTTCAATTTAACGGTCATCAATACGAAGCATATGAACATGAAACGATAGCTGCTGCCCTGTTAGCAAATGGAATTAGGACAGTAAGAGTTCATGAAGATAGCGGAACACCGCGAGGTATTTATTGTAATATCGGGCACTGTTCCGAATGCCGCATGACAGTAAATAATCAAACAAATGTACGCGCATGCTTAACTGTTGTAGAAGAAAACATGGTTGTTGAAAGCGGGAAACAGCATCCGAATATCGTGAGAGAGATGGTGAAAAAACGATGAGTGATGTAATTATTATTGGTGCAGGGCCAGCGGGATTATCTGCTTCTATTTCTTGTGCTCGTTTCGGACTAAAAGTGCTCGTTATTGATGAATTTATGAAGCCGGGCGGGAGATTGTTAGGACAGTTGCATCAAGAGCCTACTGGAGAATGGTGGAACGGAATAAAAGAATCGAAGCGACTTCATGAAGAAGCAGCATCACTTTCAGTACATATCAGGTGCGGTGTTTCGGTCTATAATTTAGATAGAGATGAAAACAATTGGTTTGTACATACTAATATCGGTACGTTAGAAGCACCTTTCGTACTACTTGCTACTGGAGCTGCGGAATATTCTATCCCCCTTCCTGGCTGGACACTTCCAGGAGTGATGTCAATTGGAGCAGCTCAAGTTATGACAAATGTTCATCGCGTGCAAGTTGGAAAAAAAGGAATTATTATTGGTGCTAACATTTTGTCTTTCGCCATTTTAAGTGAATTGCAATTAGCGGGAATTACAGTGGATCATATTGTACTCCCTGAGAAAAGCGAGTTAAGTCAAAAAGCTGGTGAACCTGAAGAAGTTTTAAACTCTCTTTTAAATGCAGCACATCTCGCTCCTTCTGCTATTTTGCGAATAGGTAGCCACTTTATGAAATATGATTGGGTTCGAAAAGCTGGATTAACATTCTATCCAAACAGCGGAATGAAAATAAACGGAACGCCACTTCACCTTCGGAAAGCAGCTCTTGAAATTATCGGAACAGATCAAGTTGAAGGTGTACGTGTTGCTAATATTGACTCTAAAGGAAATGTTATTAATGGATCAGAGAAAATATATGAAGCAGATTTTGTTTGTATTGCCGGGGGATTATACCCACTTGCCGAACTTGCAGCTGTAGCTGGTTGTCCCTTCCATTACATTTCAGAATTAGGTGGACACGTTCCTCTCCATTCCGAAACAATGGAAACTCCTCTTCCTGGTTTATTTGTAGCTGGCAATATTACAGGCATTGAAAGCGGAAAAATTGCGATGGCGCAAGGAACAGTTGCAGGTCTATCTATTGCTAAATATGCAAGCAAAAAACGTGATATAGTCGACCAACAATTATCTCACGCCATTCAAAACGTTCACTTTGTTCGTCAGAAATCTGCAATTCAGTTTAATCCGATGGTAGATATCGGTAGACGAAAGATGAATGAAATTTGGCGTGATTACTCATCTACATATGCACATACTAAAAAGAGCTGCTGAGATTATTCTCAACAGCTCTCTTCTCTACTCATCTGAGTTATTAAATTTCGCTAATGCGTAAATGCCTTCTTCATCATCTAATTCAAGTTGTAATCTCGCTGCGAATGGATTGACATTATATTCTCTGTCAAGCAATAAGCGTAAAGCTTCGATTAAGTTTGCTTGAATTAAAATTTGCTGGCGACCATTTACCTCTACTTCCGCAGAGAAACCGTAGTCGTCATCATACATGAGTTCAACTAATACTTCTTCTGGACCCACTTGTCTTTTTTCAGCGATATATATACAAAGCGCATTTATAAGCTCTTGTTCAGAAATTTTTATTGTTTCCATGCTACTTCATCTGCCTTCTTCTTACGTTGGTCTTTGAAGTATTTAAATGCACGAACTGCTAACATTACGATACCAGCCATTACTAACATATTTACCATAAATGCTAATACAGAACCAAGAGCTCCCATATTTGCAAATAAGCTACCCATTAGTAAACCACCAAGACCACCTAGTAATAAACCTTTCATAAAGCTTCCTTTATTACTTTTTGGTGCCGTGTTTGTTGCTTTCGTTTTTGAATCTGGAGTCGTTTTTTGAGAATTTACATTTGAGTCTTTTTTGTTTAAATCAACTTTTGACTTTTGACCTGAACTTGGTGTAAATGATTTTTTACCAGATTTGTAACTTTTCGCTGCTGCATGATCTACGAACATAAAGCTGCTAGCCCCAAAGATAACCATGAATGCTGTCATTACTGCTACAAGTTTTTTCAACATATTATATCCATTCTCCTTTTATATAGATATATGTGAAATCTATCTTTCTAGTAAATTCAGAATGATAGATTTGTTTTTAAGAACATTTTAAAGGTTCTTATGAACTTATTATATGAACTTTTGTCGAAATATGCAAGTATTATTTACTTTCAACAGTTTGGTCACAAAGGAAAAATTAAGCAAAACAGAATTGACTTTAAATGAAACAAAACATATTATAAGTTCATAAGAACTTTTTATTATTTTGGAGGTGAAAAGATGGAAACATTTCATCTCACACGAAACGAAATGGCTACCCTTCTTCTATCACTAAGAGGATGGAATACGAAAAAGCCTCTCGGTATTTTACAAGAAGCTTGGGCAAAGTCACATAAAAAAGATATTGAAAGCGGACAAAGCGTTACAGCTTTTATTACTACCGCACTTTCACCTATTTTTGAAAAGCTGATTAAAATTGACGATACTGATGTCGGTTTTTCTTTAAATGAAATAGTTGCGCTTGGCAATCAGATTGAAAACACAAGTTTCTCTGTAACTGCTATGCAAAACTGGGTGAAACGAGATATAAAAGAAATGATTGGCTCTCCTCAAAAAGGGAAAAAATATTCAATTGAACAAGCAGCCTTACTATTTATTGTCGAAGATTTAAAAACAGCACTTGATTTTGAATCCATTCGTAAGCTATTACGCCTTATTGTAAATGACCCAGCCGATCGAAGTGATGATTTAATCAATCCTGTTCATTTATATGTAGCATACTCTTCTTTATTTGAAGAACTCAATCAAGGGAATTGCTTACAATTAAATGCAACAGATACCGTTCATACAATTGAAAACATCGTAAAAGAAAAAGCTGATAAAATCGCAAGTAAGTTCGATCAAATTAATAACGAACAACGCGAAGCAATTCGTAACGCTATTATTATTGCGACCCTTTCTGTACATACCGCTTATGTACAAATGTTAGCAAAGCGTTACGTAACAGCAACTTTATTTTTACAGAACTTAGATGTCAAGCCTTAAAAAATAGGAGCAGAAATGCTTCTATTTTTTATGAGAAATTTTTAATAATCTTTTCATTAACCCTTCATGAAAACGTGGCTTATATACTTTACTATAATACTTATGAGAGACATAAAAGAATTGAAATAGCAATCCCCTATGCAAATAAGGTATAATCTACATATGGTGAACCTTTTATGCGATTAAATAAAAGGTTCTTATAATCAAAAATTCATAAACTAGAAGGTGCAACAATGTTAAGTAGTTTTATTCATTCAGTATTAACGTTTTTTGAAGGATTAGGTTATTGGGGCATTATGCTTGGACTTATGATTGAGATTATCCCAAGTGAAATTGTCCTTGCTTATGCAGGATACTTAGTATTCAATGGAAGTATCTCATTTATAGGCGCAGTTGTATTCGGTACAATTGGCGGTGTTATTGCCCAAATCTTTATTTATTGGCTTGGACGATATGGTGGACGCCCTATATTAGAACGTTATGGAAAATATATTTTCATACATAAAAAGCAAATAGACGCTGCAGAAGATTGGTTTAATCGTTACGGAACTGGTGTCATTTTTACAGCACGCTTCATTCCAGTAGTGCGTCATGCGATTTCAATTCCTGCTGGTATTACAAAAATGCCTTTACTACGTTTCACTACACTAACAGCACTTGCGATTATCCCTTGGTCTATTATTTTCATTTATTTAGGTGAAAAACTAGGTGAAAATTGGGAAAATATTAACGATATTGCTGGTCCGTATGTGAAATCATTCGCAATTGGTGGCGTCGTACTTATACTTTTATACTTCGTTATAAAAAAATGGACAAAAAAGCGTAAAAATCTTGCTTAAGAATATAAAAAAGCCGCTATAAATTCAGAATTATAGCGGTTTTTTATTTATATTAATCTTCAGGAATTATATAACACCTTTCCATCTACATTTATATGGATAAGCAACCATTCAATCATTTCTTTCGTATATTATCTCAAAAAGGAGTGATTCCCCTATGCATTGGCAGCAAAAAATACAATACTTAATCGGACGTCCTAACGGCATTTCTTTCATGAACGGGCAAGGAACTTCTGGTGTATTATGTTCAGCGCATGATGATCAATTATATGTGTATGAATACCTTATCAAGCCCAGTTCGCAATGAAACATTATGATTATAGACAGATTCAAGATATACATGCATTCCCAAATTGTCCTCACCAAAATCCTCTATACTAAAAAAATCGGAACGGCTCATAGCCATTCCGATTTCTATACTTTATTTCTCAGAATTAAATTTTTGCACTGCTTCATCAAAATAAATCCAACCTTTCCAGCCTAAATGAATCGTATCTTTTAAGAAATACTTATCATATTCATGACCAGAGAAATCAACTACTGGATATCCTGCTTTCTCAACCTGCTCTCGAACTTTTTTATAATACACTTCACGGCGTTCTTTCGGGAAGCCAGTATAATCATACCAAGGCCCATTTACAGGTACAGAAATAAAGAGTGGTTTGACATTTTTCTCTTTAAATAAATCTAAAATAATTTGTAAATCATCGTATTCTGGTGATTCATCATATGTTTCATTTGCTCTAAAGTTTTTTAAACCTTTTAGTTTTTTCTTCAGATTATTTTTATGATAATACGGATTTTCAATTCCGAATGTATTTGTAGTAGACTCTGCTTTCCCTTCTTGTTCTGCGTGTTTACGTGCGTCTTCCCAAGAAATTGAACGAAGTCCGATATTTGTTTTCTCTTTCATCGGTTCGATTTTAAATAAAGAGTTAAATAAATCTCTATGATCTAAAATATTTCGATGCATATAAGCAAGTGGTTTAACTAAACCTGCTTTTATGTTATGTTTCGTATCATTATATACAATACCTTCTAATGAATTTTTTAATATATCATCTTCTTGAACAACTTTATAATCTAATAGCCGTTTCGCGATTTGCTTCTTCATTCCTGGATTTATCTCATCATTAAAAATAAAATGATATGCTTGTTGTTTGGAGAAATTATTAGTGAAATCCCCTTGTGATACACCAGTCTTTGTAAACCATTGTGGTGAAAGAACAAACACTACTTTTTTACCTTCTAATTCATCCATAGTAGATGTCATATTTAAAATATGAGCTAAACTTTGTGTACCACCAGTTCCAATTAAAAACGGTGTAAAACCAGCTGGATTTACTTTGAAATAATTAGACGGATGATATGCATCCATTCGTAAAAATTCTGATGAACCGTACATCGGTAAATACTGTGAATTCTCTAACATTTTTTGCTGTAAGAAAACACTTTGTAATTTCTCTTTTTGTAAAGAAGTTGCCGCATCTTCTACCTTCTTATCACTAATAAGCGATACTAAACTTTTCGATGGGATTAGAATGATAATGAAAAAAAGCACACACGCTAAAATTATAGGACCAAAAGCATGCTTCATTTTCATCTTCTGTCCCTCTTTCTATCGTTATTAAATTGTAACCCTTGTTTTTGACACGTCATCTTTTCTCTCCTTTGTCTCTATACATGTTCCATTCTATTTATCTATTATATACATGTATGTATTTCCTTCCTTGTTCTATTAAGCCCTATATAAATAGCGCAAGAAAATGTTTCCATAGAAACATGTTAATTATACAAGATTCTACATAAATTTCACACTGGAATTTTAGTAATAATTTTATTTTTTAACAATGAAAAAATATATGAAATGTCTAGAATTCTTTGGATGATGTATGGAGTTCAAAATATGATAATAAGCGCCCGCTATGATCAACTTCATGAGTATATATAAACCCGAGCTTTCGTAAAAGTTTTTTCGAGCTCTCATTTGCTACTTTAACTCTAGCAATTATTCTTGTTACATTCAAAGTCTCTATTGCATATTTAATGGAAGCCTCTGCTGCTTCTAATGCATACCCATTCCTCCAATGTTCTGGGTCAAGAAGATACATAATTTCTATTTCACCTGTTTCATCTACCTTTCTTAAACCACAATGTCCTAAAAGCTTTCCTGTTTCACTATTAAATAACAACCATACCCCGAAGTCATACTGTTCCCAATGTAAGATAAGTTGCCCAATATAATCATTTGTTTCTTCCTTCGACATTCCTCTTGATTTAGCCAGCCATTTGCCAACAGTATCTTTTTTTAATATGTTATAAAACTGATCAATATCTTCTACAATTGGTTTCCTCATAAATAATCTTTTTGTATAAATTACTTTCTCTTCTTCAAACATAGACATCATTTTCCCTCCAAATACTGTTTACAGACTAATAAATTATACCATGAACTATTTTTCTAACTTTAAATAAGAAAAAACAGACTATCACATACGTGAAGTCTGTTTCCCCATTCTTTTATTTTTGTAAATCTGCCCATTTTAAACTTGTAGCTGGACCAAATTGATGTACATATAAATCTTTCACATATGGTTTTTGTAAGTAAGATAATCCACGCTGGAATACCGGTGCAATTACTGCATCATCAAGTAGCATTTTTTCAGCATCTTGCATTGCTTTCCAGCGAGCCTTTTCATCATTACCTAATTCTGTTTTAATCTTCTTAATTAATGCATCATATTCTGGATTTGCATATTCTGTATTATTAACACTGCTTCCAGAAAGGAATACTTCTAAGTAAGTCATTGGATCTGGATAATCTGGTAACCAGCGTGATAACGACATTTCATATTCTTTCTTCTTCTCAAGTGCTAATTTTTGCGTATGCGGCTGTAATTTCACATTCACTTTTAATCCTGGTAAGTTTTTCTCAAGCTGCTCTTTAATGTACTCTCCAACTTTTTTAAAGTTTTCTAAGTCATAATTTAATAATTCTAAAGTCACTTCATTTGTACCTGTCTCTTGTTTTGCTTTCTCCCAATATTCCTTCGCCTGTTTTACATTTGTCTTATTAAACTCACCAGACGTACTTCTAAAATCTTTCTTATCTGGGCCCTTTAAAAATCCTTTTGGTACGTAATAGTTCGCTGCAACCGATCCATCATTTAAAAATGAATCTGCGAGTCCCTTCTTATCAAAAACTGTACTTAGCGCAAGACGTGCATTTTTATTTTTAAGAATCGGTACATTTTCATTAAATCGGAAGAAGTACATAACTGGATCTGTATATTGTTTTAGCTCTTTATTATTTTTATATTTATCTACGAATTCTGTAGAAATAACAGCTCTATCAACTTTATCTGTTTCATATAAATTTACCGCAGTTGAAATTTCTTTTACAATTTGATAGTTTACTTCATCTAACTTCACTTCTTTTTTATCCCAATACTTATCGTTTTTCTTCATTGTAAAGCTAGCTTCATGCTTCCACTCTGATAATGTAAACGGTCCATTATATACCGCTTTATTTGCTTCTAATCCATATTTATCACCTTGCTCTTTCGCATATTTTTCGTTAATTGGATAGAAGGATGGTAAAATTAATAATTTCGTAAAATACGGTACAGGATGTTCTAGCTCTACGACGAATGTTTTATCATCCTTCGCTTTTACTCCTAATTCATCTAGACCTAGTTGTTTTTTATTTATCTTCTCAGCATTTTTTACATCGTACGCAATGTATGCATATTGAGAAGCTGTATCTGGATTAATCAATTGCTTCCAAGCGTATACGTAATCATGGGCGGTTACTGGATCTCCGTTAGACCATTTCGCATCATGCAATTGGAATGTATATGTCTTTCCATCTTTACTCACTTCATATTTTTGTGCGCCGGCTTCAATTACTTCATCATTTTTCGATAGACGAAATAGTCCTTCCATTACGTTATTCAAAACGTTAAACGAGACTGCATCTGTTACTTTCCCTGAATTTAACGACGGAATTTCACCCGTTTCTAGTAACTGTAATACTTTCTTCTCATCTTTGGGCTTTGTTGCAGTTTTTTCTTTTGCGCAGCCAACTAAAAATGAAGAAACTAATAGAGTACTAACTAATGAGTAACGAACAACTTTTTTCATTTAAAAACCCCCTCTATTTTTAAGGTAAGTAACGACGAGCACCAGCGTATTCTTCTATATATCCTGGTGTATTTAGCGGTATAATCTCTACCGATCTTTCAGCTCTTGGTGAGTGAATCATATTGCCATCACCAATATACATTGCGACGTGATGGACACTACCTTTCCCTTGATCATGTGCAAAGAAAATTAAATCTCCTTTTTGTAGATTTTCTTTATCAACTGCAACTCCTGCTCTTGATTGCGGTCCAGAATCTCGGGGAATTGTAATGCCGTGCGATTTATAGATCGTATGCGTGAAGCCAGAGCAATCAAATCCAAAACCACTTGTACCAGCCCATATATACGGTAATCCTAAAAACATTTTCCCTGTGTTAATTAAATCATCGGCCGCCGGAGTTGGAATATCAGTTTGAGATTGGTAAACTGTTCCATCATTTTTACGTATCCATGCTTTTTGCCCATTTGGCAACAATACACGGTATGAAATTGTGTCTTCACTTAATAGCGGCAGTCTTGTATTATAACTGACTTCAAGTGATTTATGTTTTTCAGAAGGGTTTATATATAAAATCGCTGTTGGTTTGGTTATTAAGACAAAAGGTTCATTTGTTTTATCTGCAAATTCTTGATTATATGTTAATTGTTTTTCAGGCATCCAGCCCGGATAACCTTCTTCATTTCGGGGTGTTGGCTGTCCATGCACTAATACCTTCACCCATTCGCCTTTCTTATCAATAACAGTTACTTCTTGACCGAGTAACGCTTGTGTTTCTAATTTATTTGCATTTGTTAACCATAGTTTCTCGTCAAGTGTCATTGATTTCGTCCATTTCCATAGATCCACTGGATTTGTTGTACTCGGTGTATCGATTGGCCTTAATGAATCAGGTACTGTCCATAACGTTGCAGCAGATACATCTATAAATGCTTTATTATCCTTCTTTTCTTCAGCATTTGCCGATGTAAACGATGAAAATATAAATAAAGTTGTTAAAAATGCAGTTCCTACTTTTTTCATATTTATCCCCCTTAAAAGATAGTTTACTAGTCTCTTCTCCTAAGACTTACTATTCACTGTCGATTGAAGGTTTACCTTTGATCCAGAATAAGTCATTCCTTCTGGATCTTCCATTAACCAAAGCGGTGCATCAAGATCAAAATAATGAATATTAGGATGCGCTGCCGCTAAATGCGCAACAGCACTAACGGAAAGTGAAGATTCCATCATGCTGCCCACCATACACTTCACACCAGCTGTTTCTGCGATATCTGCAATACGCCATGCTTCACGTATACCACCACATTTCATTAATTTAATATTAATGAAGTCTGCATATCTTCCTTGAACGAGCTTTAATGCGTCACTTGCTGAAAATATACTTTCATCGGCCATAATTGGCGTTTGCACACGATCTTTGACATACTTTAGCCCATCCCAATCTTTCGCATGTACTGGTTGTTCAATAAATTCTATATTTAAATTACGATTTTCCATTTCTTGAATAATAGAGACCGCTTCTTTTGGACTCCAACCTTGATTCGCATCTAAACGTAATATCGTATTTCTTGGTACCACATTTCGAATTGCCTCAATACGTTCCAAATCTAAATGCGCCTCTTTACCCACTTTAATCTTTAATGTTTGAAATCCTTTTTCTATATGTTTCTTCGCTTCTTTTGCCATTAATACAGGCTCATCCACACTCACTGTAATATCGGTATGAATTTCTTTCTTCCCGCCTAACAAGGCATATAACGGCACATTTTGATATTGGCAATATACATCATATAAAGCGATATCTACCGCTGCTTTCGCACTTGAATTTCCAATACAACTCATTTGAATGCCCTGTAGTAACTGCTGAAACTGAATGATATTTTGACCAATTAAACATGAACGCATCGGTCCTAAAATCGCTTCTTCCATTCCGCTGGTGAAATCCCCCGTAATAACTGGCGTTGCGGCTGCAGCCCCCTTACCAATCACTCCTTCGTCTGTATGAATATAAACATCTATACTTTCAATTTCTGTTACAGTACGAAGCGCGGTTTTAAACGGTGTATGCAGTTTTACACGTCTACGATTTACTTTTACATCTGTAATTTTCATTTTGTTCATCCTTTCATTCTCCAATGAAGTGAAATTTTAATCCACCGGAGATTTATACCCACGGATTATTAGGTAAACCTATTGGGCATTTACTCTTCTATCTCTCTACTTTGTTTTCGTTCACTTTTGATGTAGGACGATAATGTGAAATAAAAAAATCCAGCCATAAGAATGATTCTTACGGCTGGATTTTGTCTATGATTGAGTAGACAAAGCAGCAATCTGATTATATTTTTTCTGTGCATCTTTTAGCGCTACAAGTAACGCTTTTTGAGAAGAACCGAAATATCGGTTCTTTACTTCCATTACTAACGCCGGGTCATTTATATTTTTATGTAGAAATAAATATTTAACAAATTGAGATGTTAATGCAATTGTCGCTGAGCAGTCTGCATCTACAATTTCCCCTGTATCCTTAACAAGTATAAATGCTACGAAATAGCTTTTAAACTTTTCAGTAATGGGATTATTTTGAGGTGCTTTCGCATCCCCTACGATATAAATTGTATTTGAAGCGTACACAGCTATCTTCCTTTCTTATACGAGGATAACGGGTTTCTTAATAGTCGTATGAGCGAGGAACTCAACGTTGATTAAAAAATGTATCCGCTTACCTTGTATTATAATATAATTGACAGAATTTTAACAACATTTATTTTAGTGCATATTCCATATTTATGAAAATAGCTTAAACTCTTCATTTCTACAATATGTGATTGTTCCTTGTACCATGACATTCATACATAAAAAACTGCACCCCCAATTGTTAGACGGTGTCTAACAATTGGGGGTGCAGTTCAATGGCTAACTGTTTTTATTACTTTGGCATCACAAATATAGTTTCATTTGACTTAGAAAATTGATACTCTTTTCTCGCTAACTTCAAAATTTCTTCCTCATCGTCTGTTAAATTTTCTATGTTAGTCTTTAAAGAATCTTTATCTTTCTTTAAAGATACTAATTGCTTCTTTTGATCCGTAATCGTATCTTTCTTTTTATCAATTACTTCTTGTTGTTTCGTTAAAATATATTGAACATATAGAGTAGTTGCCGCAATAAAAAGGACCATTAAAATAAGTCGCCTTAACTTCTTTTTATTTATCCTACGCTTGTCACTAGGTTGTGATAATTGCTCTGGTATATTAGGAACATTTACTCGCTCGAGTTTCCTCATTCAAATCCCCCTAACCCATATTTTTCACTACCATCGGCACGTTTTCTTACTAAACTAAATTCTATTCTTATAAAATAAACTCCTTCACAAAAATATCCCATAAATTAACCAATTAAAGATAGCATTCGACGACATTTCCATATTTACACCGATTTTTTTTATACATGCTGCTATAAAATAGTAGTTTCTGTAATTCTTTTTCTACTATTGTAGAAGAGTTTTTTCACACACAAAATTCCTTCCCCACATATCCATGTTATAACATGCTTACAAGGAGGGGAATATGCATTACCGCACATTAGGTAAAACTGGAATAACTGTTTCTGAAATAGGTTTTGGCGCATGGGCAATCGGTGGTGATGAATGGGGACCTGTTAACGATAAACAATCTATAACCGCTATAAAAAAAGCAATTGAGTGTGGTGTGAATTTTATTGATACTGCGGATGTGTATGGTTTAGGACATAGTGAAAAGTTGGTAGCTACCGCGATTAAAGGACATCGTAATGATATTATCCTATCAACGAAAGGTGGTTTAATCGGACATCACTACGACCCTAATGGAGTTCCTGTATATGATACTCCCGAAAAAATCATCGCCGTATTCGAAACAAGTTTACAACGTCTTCAAACAGATTATATTGATCTTTATTTTTGTCATATTTGGTGGCATAATCGTAGAGAAACAGAAGCATTTCTACGTGCATTTGACATATTAAAACGTGATGGCAAAGTAAGAGCAGTCGGTGTTTCGACTCATGATTTACAATACATTCATCATTTCAATAACAACAACGAAATTGATATCGTACAACTTGATTACAATATATTAAATCGAAAACCAGAAAAAGATATATTACCATTCTTACAAGAGAAAAATCTAGGAGCTGTTATTCGTGGTCCATTAAAAATGGGCATTTTAACTGGAAAATTCACAAATAAAACAATTTTTCCAGATGGAGATTTACGCAAAGATTGGCCAAATGAAATTTGGTTTCAAGAAGACTTACAAACCGTAGAGAAACTTCGGCTGCTCTCAAATAAAAATCAGACCCTAGGGCAACTTGCACTTCGCTATGTACTCTCTCATCCGGCAGTAAGTGTTGTAATTCCTGGTGCAAAAACAGGAACACAAGCACAAGAAAATGCAAATGCATCTGTTCGCCCTATTTTGAGTGATGAAGAGCTTAACTATATTCATTCAATATAAAAAGCCCAATCCGGGCTTTTTAATTTGGCAAACTAATATCATACTCCATTCGCTTCGCTGTGTCCTCCGCAACATGCACACCTAACAAGTTTTTCACAATATGAAATGCCATATTAATTCCAGCTGAAATTCCGGCAGATGTTATAATATGTCCTTCATCTACAAACTTTACATTTTCTATAACTTCAACATTTTGAAACTCATTTTTAAACTTTTCAATACTAGCCCAATGTGTTGTTGCTTTTAAACCTTCCAGTAAACCTGCTTTCGCCAGTAATAGCGCTCCTGTACAAACTGAAGTCATCAGCTTTACTTCTTTCATTTGTTGGCGAATCCATTTTATTACTATTTCATTTTTTATTTCATATTTTCTAGCACCTAGCCCACCCGGAATTATTAAAATATCCACTGGTGGTAAATTTTCAATACTATAATCTGGCTGTACCTTCAATCCATTCCTTGCTGTAATCATTTCCCCATTCTCGCTAACTGTATAAACAGTAAATGTTTTTTCTTCATTCACCTCAGTTACAGAAAAAACTTCAAATGGCCCTGCAAAGTCTAACACTTCTACTTCATTAAATAAAAATATACCAACACTCCATTTATTCATCATAAGTTCACTTCCTGTTTCAAATGATGTAAAAGGTGATTATATCCTTTTTCTAATGCAATATCATACGCTGTTTTCCCATCATTTTTCTTAATCATCTTATTAGCTCCATTTTTAAGGAGCAACATAATTATTTCTTCATTTCCTAATAATGCTGCTTCGTGGAGTCCTGTCCAGCCACCACTTTGCATAATATTTACATCTGATCCTTTTTCAATTAAGAAAGCGACAAGTTCACTTTGCTTGTTCGCAATTGCCGCTTGCAAAGGTGTATTTTCATTTTCATTTTTCGCTCTACTATGTATATCTGCACCGCTTTCTAAAAGAAAACTCGCTATTTCTTTCTGTCCAAAATAAGCTGCTAAATGAAGTGGTGTCCAGCCATCTTCACTACATTCGTTAACAATGCTTGGACTCGCCTTTATAAACTTCACTACTTTTTCCTTATTACCACTTATAACAGCTTGTGCTATTGATTGTAAATGCTCCATAATAATCTCCCATCCTTCAAAATATTTAAGCATCTCCTTCTACATGTTCTATTAATTATTATATTTTCCTTTTAAAATCTTAAGTTTACATAATAATATTATATATATTACTTTTTTGTGCTTAATGCTGAATAGCAATAATGTTAAAAATACTGCCTTTAAACAATGAAGACCATAATTTCATTAGAGTTACTGAAAAAGCAAGCAAAAAACTATACACATAGTTTTCATCATATTTGTTCATTTGCATAAAATAAAACAGGTAATGTCTATTCTGCTATTCATGCTTTCAACATATCAAATAATATTATTCCAATAAAAAAACAATCCCTTTTTAAAATGGATTGTTTTTTTATTTCTTTTTTATACTGTTTATTTCATTTTTGTATTTTCAATGATGAAATAATTACATTTACAAAAATGAAACGCTACTATCTTAACCCCTCTTATAGTAATTTTTTCGTTTGAAAACAAAAAACACACTTCCACCTTACGATTGAAAAAACATATGTAAAAGTCTCTAAAACAGCTGCCTTATCATACTAATCTATAGCAGTTCTGTCTTCTTCCCTTACCCGTTTCCTTTAACACATACGATTTTAAAACTAGCGCCGTTAATGAATCTGTTAATGTTTTATATGATAAATTTGATAATGCCAATAGATCGTTCGTATATAGCATTCTATGCTTCTCTAATAATAATAGTACTAATCGTTCAGACGGTTTTAATGCCTCATCACTTTCTAGTATAAAGTCTATATTTTTCATTTCTCTAATTATTACTCCTTATATCAAAAAATACTTTAGACGCTTATTTAATATAAAAATAATACATAACAAAATTATAAATATATTAAAATAGCACCATCTAAAAACACTATTATACTATAACATAGAAGTAGTGTTTCCCCAAATAGGAAATGCTTTTTTATATCGCTTATAAGATTCTTGCAAACCTACATAATATTTTGTACCATTACCCACCAAGTTTTCTTCTAATTTCGCTGCTCATCCTGATGTATTTGTAATCAATGAAGTTCTTCTAAATTTATAAACAAATAAAAAACGGTTCGTCTATCATGCCCTAAACATGAATGACAACCGTTTTCCAGCTTCTTCTTAATTAACATGTTCTATCTTAAATATTTCTTGCAATATGCGGCTTACTGTAATGACTTGTTCCACCGCCACCAACTACTACTTTACCGCCTTTTTCGAAAATTAATAATTTACTTGAACCATCTGCAAGAAGCACTATTACTTCAGCATTATTACTTGTTGCTACATAAATTACATAACCACTCTTTGATATACAAGTTTCCCAATTCGAATCAAATTCTGATCTTACTACACGATTTGAATACACTTGATTTTCAATTCTATCTTGTTCTACGTTTTCCAAATTGATTCCTCCCACTTCACTAAAATAGCATTTATAGGAAAATAACAGCCCTATATAAAATAGTAGCCGACTTTAACATAAATAGTATATGTAATTAGTAGGAGAATGCTTGGACAACGAAAACGAAATAGACTTCAAAAATTTCACAATTGAAACTTCTCTTTAATCATTTCCGCTACTTCTTTTGCACTCAAATACGTGTTATTAATTTTTATATACTCTTCTTTTTCAATTTCACCATGAAGAGAGTTTAATCTATGCTTTTTCATCGTTTCTTTCAAATTATTTTCAGACCACTCAATATCTCTTTTTTTCGGTTTATGTTCTAATCTATTCGGGCTTTTATTTCGTTCTAATCTTTCATCTAATTCCGCTTCCAGCTCTACAAAATGCACTGTCCCACCTTTTGATTCAAAAATACTTTCTACATGATGTATATAATCCCAATCCGCTTGGAGGTCAAATGCCCATATATACGTAAAAATCATTCCAGATAAATCACTTTTAGATACTTCTTCAAATATTTCATTACGAAATAAACTTACTAGTCTTTTTGCTTCTTTCGTACTGTAATCAAAAATTGGACTTACTAAATCAATTGTCATGTGGTTATGAAAAAGTTTTAAACCGGTTAATGTTGCTAATTCTTGCCCCACTGTCATTTTTCCAACTGCTTGTGGGCCAAATATTAATATAAGTTTCATTTATTTCCCTCCAATCTTTCTCTATAAACCATTACATAAAATAAAAAATAAGGCAGCCGATTTTAAATCGATTGCCTTATTTTTATTCATAGTTTTAGTTCTATTCTTTTCGCACAGCTTCAAAAGTAATCATTTGATTTGCATTTGACGGTTCTTTTTCATAATCATATTCAGCAGAGCACGTAATATTAGAGAAACCTATACTTTCTAAAAGAAGTTTAAACTCTTCTATTCCATACCAGCGCAGCGCAAAGCGTTGTAGTTCTGTTTGTACTAACTGTCCTTTACTCCACTTTTCATATTTCAAATATGATACAGTAACTTGGTTCAGCCAATCTATTTCAATTGATTTATTTTCTAATGTGATTCCGTCTCCACTCGGCAAAGAGAAAGTCGATGTATGAATTTCCCCAGTCTTCCAGTCATACGGAAGCATAATATCTACGATTAATCGTCCATCTGGATTAAGATGTTCATAAAAACATTTCAATGCATTTATAGAATCCACACGATTTTCAATTAAACAAAAAGATCCAGTAGGAATGATAATTGCGTCATATTTATGCGGAAGTGAAAATTGTTGCAAGCTTCCTTCATATAAATTAGGATGTAAGCCTCTCTCTTTACAGCGCTTACGGCAAGAATCTAGCATTTCAGGTGAATAATCTATCCCATCCACTTTAAAACCAGCCTCTAGAAGCGGAATAATGACACGTCCTGAACCTACTGCGGCTTCGAGGATTCTTCCTCTACAATCTTTTAACCGTTTTTTGTAATACTCAATATCACCATTTAAAGAATAACCGACTGGTTTTGTGTAATCATACAGTTCTGTACAAAGTGTACTATAAAAGCTAAACATTTATTTTCTCCTCCGTTTTTACGTACGGAAGATTTCAATTCAACTAATCTTCCTGCACCTCTGATTTTAATGATATTTCGAAAGAGCTGACTGTCATAATATATCACTCACTTTCCATAGAATATAATGATATTGTATTACATAACCTTCCAATTTGAAATATAAAAATTAAAAATTCAGACTACAAATTAAAGAGCTTACTTTAGTAAGCTCTTTAGAAAAAATATTTATTTCACAATCGGCAATGTCACTTCACTTAATTTCACTGTAAGTTTCGTGCCAGCTTTCGGCCTAATTGTATAATCATAATCACTTGCAATTAAAACAACTCCGATTTGATGCCCCGCTTTAAATACATAATCATCTGGCTGCATGTCCCATGTAAATGTATAATCTTTGCCCGGTTGAATCGCTGTTGAATTTTCTATACTCTTTAAGTTTTGTGGATCCATCCAGCCTCTCGTTACGATTTCCGGCTTCGCTCCTCCATAGTCAACAAGTAATGCTGTTAAATTTGATACAGATCGATCAATATTTCCTGTAATTGAAATCTTTGGTGTACCACTTATACGCGTATCTTTTTGCAGTACAGGCATTGTATATACTAATCGATTTGCTACTTCTAATTCTGGGTTTGCTACTAATTGGTTTGATTTCATTTGTGCATCATCTAAGAATGAGAAAACTTTATTAGCCGCTCCCATACTTAATGGTAAATTGACTGATTTATTACTCAAATACATACGGATTTTTGAAGGTACAGCCGCTGGATCTGGCCAATTTTTTATCTTTTGCCACGTTTTATTTTCTCGTTGCACATCAACCATTGGTTCATCCATAATTCCATTTTCAATTCCGTACAACCAATAATCTAACCATTTATTTTGTGTTTGCTGCCAGTTATTACTTGATGTCCCACCATGACCACCTTGGTGTAGCCACATTTTACGCGGAACATTATTTTCTCCAAGTGCTTCCCACCATTGCGCGAACTGTTTTGTTTTAACATTCCAATCGTTTAAACCATGAACAACAAATACACTCGCTTTTACATTTTTAGCATCTTTTACATAGTTACGTTTATCCCAAAAATCATTATAATTACCTGTTTTTCGGTCTTGTCCAGCCGTTAACTCTTTTATAACTTGTCCGCAAACTTCAGGGTTTTCCCTTGTCAGTACTGCTTCTGCCATATTATCTGTATCTTCCCCTTGATATCCGCCTGGAGCAATGACTGCACCATTTGCACGATAATAATCATACCAACTACTAATTGCTGCGATTGGAATAATTGTTTTTAAACCTTCGACTCCAGTAGTCGCAACAGCATTTGGTAAAGTACCATTATAGGAAACTCCAGTCATACCTACATTTCCTGTAGACCAATTTGCCTGAACTTCCTCACCCTGTTCTGTAAATGCTTTCGCGCGACCGTTTACCCAATCAATAACAGATTTTGTCCCGAGTATCTCTTGTTCATCTCCAGTTGTAGGGCATCCATCTGATTTTCCAGTACCGATACTTTCGCCTAGAATAACTGCATAACCTCTTGGCACGTAATAGTTCCCATACGAACCAAGATTAACCGCTCCATACGGTTTTCCTTCATACGCATACAATTCTTCATCTACATTATATACAGGAACATCTTTTAATCCAGATCGATATGGACTCATTTCATAAATAACAGGAACTTTCACATTCGGATCTGTCTTTGGACGCATAACTTTTATCGATACTCTGTCTTTCTTACCGTCTCGATCACTATCAACTTCTGTCTCTACATATAAATTTTCGATAATAGCTTCATCGAGAGAATAAATCGGTTTTGTCATCCCATTTTCTAATTCAATTTTTGTACTTTTAGTCTCTTCCTTCTTCTCTGCATGCACATCCATAGTAAAGCTAGGTATAATTGTTGCAGATAGCATTGCTGACAGTGTAATTGCCATTTTCTTTTTACTCAAAATGTTCCCTCCCCTTATTCGTTCTCTTTTACTATATAACAAAATAACTGAAAATTCAGTTTTATTTTATATAAAAGTTGAGAAACTCAAAGATTTCTTATTAAGTAAAATTTAATGCAGGTATGAAAGTATTTTCCCACTTCCTCCTTCTTTATAAAGTGAAACTTTAATCAGCCCTCACCAATTGGGCGTTTACGATCAGCAGGGCCACTTCTTTGCTTTCGCTGAATTTTGAGGTGGGGTCTTACTGCCCGGCAAATAGCGGGATAAATAGAGAAAAAGACAACCGATATTTCTATCGCTTGCCTTACATTCCATTTATTATTTTTCTAACTCTTTAAAGGTATCTTTCAAGTCTTTATCAGATACCTTTATATCTGCATTTTTAAGCAGTTCTCTAGTAACTTGTTGATGGAATTGAGGATCTTGTATACGTTGCTGTTCTAATTCTTTACGAATATTCTCTTTCTCTTCCTCATACGGTTTAAGCTCTTTTTTATCCGTTAGCTTAATAATATGATATCCGAAAGAAGATTTAACAGGTTCACTCAATTGACCAACTTCTAACTTATACGCAGCATCCTCAAATTCTTTCACCATCATACCAGGTCCAAATTCAGATAGTTCCCCACCTTTTTCTTTAGAACCTGGATCCTCTGAATATTGTTTAGCCACTGCCGCGAAATCTTCGCCACTATTTAATTTTTCTTTAATTTCTTTTGCTGTCTTTTCATCTTTTACTAAAATATGGCTAACTTGAAGCTTTGGCTTATAATGATCTTTAATATCTTTTTCCGTTACGGTTGCTTTAATAGCTTTTTCAAAAGCAAAAGTAAGCTTTAATTTCTCTTTCAACTGATCTTCATTTTTCACACCATTAGATTCCATATATGTATTAAAATTATCGCCCATCTTGTCTTTTAATTCTTTTAGTTGTTTCGTTACCTCTTCATCCGTAACTTTATATTTATCATTTAATACTTTTTCTACTACCATTTCAGATAAATTCTGTTTACCGTAGTTTTCTTTTAATTTTTTGTTAAAATCACTTTCTGAAATGCTTCCTGATTTTGTCGTTACAATATTATCTGATGAACCACATGCAGATAAAGATAACGTCATCCCCATTAAAATGCTACCAATTACTAATTTCTTTCTTTTCAAATCTGAATACCTCACTTCATTAAATTCAAATATAACTATGTAAATATAACGTTTTCCTGTGAACTTCACGTGAATTTAATGAAAGTAGAACATTTGCTAATTCTCCATCTAATACATCAATTTTGAAAATTATGGTGATTCATCCTGTATCGCTAATCTCTAAAGCTGCAAAAAGGACTAATATTTTCATTAGTCCTTTTTCACATTTATATAAAATTGAATTTCTCCATCTATAGAGGAAACTCCATATTCAAAACCATGCCTTTCTAAAATACTTTTCACTATCGCTAGACCTAATCCTGTACCTGATTTTTCTTTACTACGAGAAGATTCTAGTACGTAAAAAGGCTCCCAAATTTTCTCGATATCCTTAATTTTATCCGTAGGAATGCCATTTTTTATTTGGAAATATATACTTTTATTTCTATCTTCTAATGTAATTATTATGTTTTGATTTGCTGTATATTTTATCGCATTAGAAATTAAATTTTGAAACACCATTCTCATTTTATTTAAATCTGCATAAACGATTGTATCGCCCGTATTACAATTTACTTGTAAGTTAATTTCTTTCGAATCCAGTTCAATCTGATGCTTATCTAATATACTCTGGACCAGTGGTTCAATGGGGAATTCTTCTTTTTGTAAAATATCTCTTTCTAGTTTAGAAAATCGTAATAGTTCTTCAATTAAGTTTGATATTTGATCTGTTTGTTTAATAATTGTATCTACATAAGTCCCATCATCTAATCCATCTTTAATCCCCATAGAGTATGCTTTTACTAATGCGATCGGTGTCTTTAATTCATGCGTTACATCACCCATAAATCGTTTTAAATGTTCATTACGATCAGTTAAGTCTTGATGTGCTTCATGTAGTTTTTCACTCATGATATTAATACTATTGGCCAACTCTCCTATTTCATCATTCGTTTTCACTTTCGTTCTTTTAAACTGCAAATGTGAAATATCCTGAGCCACATCACTTAACTCTTTCAGTGGTGTCGTTATTATTTTTGAAAGTATCCACACAAGTAAAATAATAAGAAGGAGCGAGAAACATAGGATATATAAGTAAAATGTATTTAACGTATTTATAATTTCATTTGAATTCGCAATGGAAGTCCCAATTAAAATTATCGTATCATCTTTCGCAATATATTTAGCAAAAAAACTCGCTTTTACCTTTCCTTGATCGTACAGTTTATTCGATTGCCCTTCCGTCTTCACTTTCATAACTTCGTCTTTCGTAATCCAAAGCTTATTTAACGTTACTTTCTTTTTCGTAAGTTGCATGCGTAACGCGTCGTTCATAGCATCTTCTGACTGATTAATTGGCGTATACGCAATTGTAACATTATTTTCACTTTCAATTGTATGAATAACATCTTCTAAATCATTGACTGGCGCATTTTGTATTTGAGTTGTAAATTCATTTAAGTTTTCACGTGTTTTATAAATATTATATTTCGGCAGGAGAAAGTTAATTAATAATAAAGAAATTGTAAATATAAGAATAACGGTTAAAGAAATGCTGAGAAATAGCTTTTTCCCAAGTTTATTCACTTTGTTCCTCCAAACTATAACCCAGCCCACGATGCGTCTTAATAATATTTTCTCCAATTTTTTTACGCAGCCTTCTTACATGTGTATCAACCGTTCTCTCTTCTCCAAAATAGTCAAATCCCCATACAATGTCTAACAATTTTTTACGAGTTAAAATAGTTCCTTTATGATTTAAAAAGCATTTTATTAATTCGAGCTCTGTTTTTGTAATTTCTAACTCTATATCATTTTTATATACTTTATTTTTGGCGAAATTTATCTTTACATCTTGTACTTGAATAATATCATCATGCTGAATAAGTTTTTTCGCTCGCGTAATTAGTACTCCTGGATGAAATGGTTTTTTCACGTACTCATCTGCCCCGCTTTGAAGCGCAGCTAATTCATCTTCACTTTCACTTTTCGCCGTAAGCATTAATACTTTTACGCTTGAATTCTTTTTTATTTCCTGACAGACAGTAATACCACTATGTTTCGGCATCATCCAATCCAAAATTGCTAAATCAATTTTTTCATCATAAAACATTTGAAGTGCTTCCTCTCCGTCTTTCGCTAATAAAACTTCGAAGCCTTCTTTTTCAAAATAAGCTTTTAAAATTCTTAACATATCTTGTTCGTCATCTGCAATTAAAACTTTCATATTTTTTCCTCCATTGCTTTTAAACAAAAACCAATTGTATCATACAACATCTTTGTTACATGAATGTGACAGAAAAATATTTAAAGCTTTTGAGGGGATAGTAATGGTGAGGTGTTGTACTATGATAAAAAAAATCGGGGTCATTTCTCTTCTTCTATTTCTATTATCAACAAATGCGTTCGCAAATACAAATCAACAAATTGAAGTATTTGATTGTCAAAAAGAAATGGTCATTCAAAAACAATCTTTAGATCCAGTAATCCAAAAAGAAGCAGTTCAATACGCTAAATCAATTACTGGTCCATTTAAAAACTTAAATGTCGTTCCAAAAGATGGCTATATGATAAAAATCCCTTTATCTAAGCCGGTTTCTATTACTAATCAATGGTTACACACTACAATAGACGAAGTACTTATACTACTCCCACTAAAAGAAAAGCCTTATATTATGCTTTATGATGATGAAAATAATCCGCATTTTTATTATGTAAAAGGTAAACCAGGATTATTATTGAAACAAATGAAGGTTAAGTTATAATGTAAGAAAGATCCCACAAATATAATTTGCGGGATCTTTCTTTATCAATTAACAATTTGATTTTCATTTAAAAAATGAATAACCTGTCTTTTATGATGGTTATCATGATCTACAAATTCTTTAATAATATATATAAGAGAATATGGCGTTCCGGTATGAGGGCAATGTGATACTCCATTGGCCGTTAAAGGTTTCTTTAGATTTCCAGCAGATAGGAATCTAAGTTCTTTTACGAGTAACTCTCTTTTAGCTTTTGCTTCTTCAAGAAGTTTCATCTTAGATATACCGGATTTGGCATAACTAGATGCTAGTTTATTATATGTATCAAAATCAGGGAACTCCATTCCCTTCCCATCTCTCACTGATGATAATGTCTCACGTAATAGATAGTCATCCCAGTTCATAATATGAGATATTATTTCGCCAATAGTCCATTTCCCCTCTGATATTGGTGCCACCCCATGCCCATCAACTTAAGAACAAAAATAAAATGAACTTTCGTTCAAAGCAACTAAAAAACTCGTAATGTACTTTTGGTATTGAAAAGTACACACACCAAATAAACTCT
>NZ_JBPWAP010000028.1:0-71019 GCF_051776705.1 Bacillus cereus group sp. BceL291
GACCTTTTCATTTTTTTTGAAAATCCTTAGGTTTATTTGGCACGCCCTTTTTTAGAAAAACACCCCCTATTTATATAAAAAACTCCCCTTGACTTCTCATAGTTGGTCTTTATATATGATCTTAGACATAATTATTTCCTGATTATCAATACCTATCATTATACTGCAAAAGGAAGAACAAACCAATTGCAGTCGGTTATTTATTTTCATATTCATCAAATGACCAAAGTGGCGCTTGGTAAGCTTCAACAGTTAAATATGTCATATATTCATTAGCACTTACTGTTAATACGTCATTAACTAATTCATACAATCTAACATCGCTGTCTATCTTCTTCCACTTTTTCACTTTAAGAAACTTCCAAATGTCATCATCTGTCACTCTGTCGTAGCCGAACATTTGAAACTCTTCTACTTTACTTTCTAAAACGACTTGTAACTGTCCGCGGTATGATTCTACCAAAGCCTCTCTATCTAACATCTATAACATCTCCTTCTTATTTCGCACGAAAAGTCGCTTTTATTCCCGCTCTAATGGACAGCAATAACTACTTTCAAGAGCACTATCATATTTCACTCTCTTAAATGCTTGTCATTCTTGTCTCGTACGTGCATATAAATTATTGTAAATCATTCCATTGATTTTGAGAAGGTAGGAGAAGAACATGACGAGACAAAGCTTTTTAAAAGGCGCATTTATTTTAATGATAGCCGGCTTTATTACAAAAATACTCGGCTTTATCAACCGCATAGTAATGGCACGTATTTTGGGAGAAGAAGGCGTTGGTCTTTATATGATGGCCGTTCCTACATTCATTTTAGCAATTACATTGACACAAATTGGTCTTCCTGTCGCAATCGCAAAATTTGTAGCAGAAGCGGAAGCTGTGAACGATAAACAAAGAGTTAAAAAAATATTAACCGTATCACTAGCTGTTACATCCGTTATTAGTATCATTTTAACAATCGGAATTATGTTCCTCACACCTATTTTAGCAAAAACATTATTAACCGACGAAAGAACGTACTATCCATTAATGGCCATTTTGCCCGTTGTTCCTGTTATTGCTGTTTCTTCTGTTTTGCGTGGTTATTTTCAAGGGAAACAAAACATGAAACCTAGCGCTTATGCGCAAGTTCTAGAACAAGTCGTCCGCATTACCATTATCGCTATATGCATTCAATTATTTTTACCTTACGGCATAGAATACGCTGCAGCCGGCGCTATGTTATCAGCTGTTCTCGGTGAAGTTGCATCGTTATTATTTTTACTCACGTTATTTCAGCGAGAAAAACATTTATCAATACGCTCTGGATTTTTCACTACTGTAAAGGAAAGCAAAGGGACATTTTATTCTCTGATGGATATTGCCCTTCCAACTACAGGAAGTCGTTTAATCGGCTCCGTTTCATATTTTTTTGAACCTATTGTCGTTATGCAAAGCTTAGCAATCGCTGGTGTCGCTGCTTCTGTTGCAACCCAGCAATACGGTATATTAAACGGTTATGCATTCCCGCTTCTATCACTACCCGCCTTTATTACATACGCTCTCTCTACAGCGCTCGTCCCTTCTATTAGTGAAGCAATGGCAAAAAGACAACATAAATTAGTGGAGCACCGTTTACAACAAGCACTTCGAATTTCATTAATTACCGGCGGATGGTCTGTCGTTATATTATACGTATTCGCTTCTCCTGTTTTAACTCTTATGTATGGATCAGACAGCGCAACAGCATTCATTCAACTTCTTGCGCCTTGCTTTTTATTTCATTATTTCCAAAGTCCACTTACCTCTGTTTTGCAAGCTTTAAACTTAGCAAGAGCTGCAATGATGAATACATTTATTGGAGCCATCGTGAAATTAATCGTTATTTTTGTACTAGCATCCAGGCCAGAATTTCAAATGATGGGGGTTGCTCTCGCTATTGCAGCAAATATTGTAACAGTAACATTTCTTCACTACGCTACTGTTTTAAAAAAGATTACATTTACCATTTACGCAAAAGACTATATTTTCGGCGGACTTGCCATCGGTATCGCAGGCGCCTTCGGTTTTTATCTTCATAAATATATTATTTTCTCTCATGCCCTTGGCATACAAACATTATGGGAAATCACTTTAACAACAATTGTTTATATCGTACTTCTCTTCACTTTCAAACTCATTCGAAAAGAAGAGTTAAGTCGTCTCCCTATCATTCGTAAACTTTCATTTTTGAAATAAGGTGAAACTTTAATCAGTGGGGTAATCTCCACTGATTATTAGTTACACTAATCATTCTTACTCTTTCAAAGAATAAGTCTCTAATTTTCTTTTACATCAACAAAAAATTTTCCGTTTTGAAAACTACAGTATAAAATTTGTGTTACATCGTTATAACCTAAGTTTTTTAATTTCTCAATAAGCCATGCATCTGTATGTTCAATCATTTGTAAATGACTAGATTGAATTTCTCCATCAATAATAAGAGGAAGAGTAAACTGCAATGCATCTTGTTTATTTTTTTGTTTTTGAAAGACAGATAACTTCCCAGACGGTTCCAAAATAGCATATTCTACATCCCGAATATCCCCAACTCCTTGTTCCCTTAATTGCATCATTAAATCATCTATATTATAACGTTGCTTTCTCATCTTCTTTTCATCAATCTTTCCCGCGTTTACAAGAATAGCCGGCTCACCTTCTATTAAATGCCGAAAGCGTTGATACTTTAGGGAAATGACTGACAAAATAATTTGGATGCACATAAGAAAAGTCATCGGAACTAATTGATGCCAAAGTGATTTATCGGTATTTTCAATTGCCACTACAGCCATTTCTCCAAGCATAATAAATACGACTAAATCTAATACACTTAGCTCTCCTATCTCACGTTTACCCATAAGACGAAAAATAATTAAGATGATGATATACAAAAGCATTGTCCGTCCAATTATTGATATCCATTCCATTTCTACATCTCCTTTTTTACGTATAGACTCCCCTATAAAAAAGAAACTAGTCTAACTTAGACAAAAGGAAAATATGCTTGTATTAAAAAGGGGGAATGCATAAATGGATAGAACGAAAAAATTATCAACTGCAATTGGCTTCGGTATTATTACACTACTAATTCTCGCATCTATTACTAGTATGATTATGGCTCTTTTATTAAAGTTTACGAATATAAACGAAGGGACATTAACCGTTACTATTTTTATACTCGCTCTTTTATCTATGCTTATGTCTGGATTTACTGCCGGCAAAAAGGCTCAAGGAAAAGGTTGGCTAGTAGGTCTCACAACAGGTCTCACGTTCACTATACTCGTTTTTCTAGTTAACTATTTAGGCTTTTCTCAAACTTTATCGAACTCACAATTACTTTATCAATTAGCATTAATGGGGGCGAGTACACTCGGTGGTATTTTCGGTGTAAATATGTCAAAGCAAAGTAACTAAAAAAGGCCCTGCATATTTCATGCAGGGCCTTCCAAATTAGTTTTTCACAACTTCACGAATCGCATTGCGATCGAACGTTAAGTGTGAACCACCAGATTTAATAACAATTTTCGTCTCATCTACTGATTCGATTGTACCGTGTAAACCACCGATTGTTACGATAGCATCACCTTTTGCTAACTCACTTTGCATTTGAGCAACTGCTTTTTGACGTTTTTGTTGCGGGCGAATTAATAAGAAATAGAAAATCGCAAACATCGCAACGATCATAACGATATTCATCATACCTGCATTCATCTTTTGTTCCTCCTTTTAAATTATGTATTAGAAGTTTTTAGCATTCGGTTTATTAAAGCCATACTGTTCAAAGAACTCTTCGCGGAAATCGCCAAGACGGTCTTCACGAATAGCTTGTCTCACCTGCTCCATTAAGTTTAACAGAAAATGAAGGTTGTGATAAGACGTTAAACGAATTCCGAACGTTTCATCACATTTCATTAAGTGACGAATGTACGCACGAGAGTAGTTTTTACATGTGTAGCAATCACAGTTTGGATCAAGCGGACCGAAGTCTCTTGCGAATTTCGCATTTTTTACAACGAGGCGACCTTCACTTGTCATACATGTACCATTTCGAGCGATACGAGTTGGAAGTACGCAGTCAAACATATCAATACCACGAATTGCGCCATCGATTAACGAGTCAGGAGAACCTACACCCATTAAGTAACGAGGCTTATTATCTGGAAGAAGTGGTGTTGTAAACTCAAGTACACGGTTCATAATATCTTTCGGTTCGCCTACAGATAAACCACCTACAGCGTAACCAGGGAAGTCCATTGAAACAAGATCTTTCGCACTTTGACGACGAAGCTCTTCGTACTCTCCCCCCTGTACAATACCGAATAAACCTTGATCTTGCGGACGTTCATGCGCTTTTAAGCAACGTTCTGCCCAGCGGCTCGTACGCTCTACAGATTTCTTCATATATTCAAAAGTAGCTGGGAATGGTGGACACTCATCAAATGCCATCATAATATCTGAACCTAATGCATTTTGGATTTCCATCGCTTTTTCTGGTGATAAGAATAATTTATCTCCATTTAAGTGATTACGGAAGTGAACGCCTTCCTCTTCAATACGACGGAAGTCACTTAAACTGAATACTTGGAAACCACCAGAGTCTGTTAAGATTGCACGATCCCAGTTCATAAATTTATGCAAACCGCCTGCTTCACGAATAATTTCATGACCTGGACGTAGCCATAAATGATACGTATTACTTAAAATAATGCCAGAATCCATTGCTTTTAATTCTTCTGGTGACATTGTCTTAACTGTTGCAAGTGTACCAACTGGCATAAATGTTGGTGTATCAAATGAACCGTGCGGCGTATGCACACGACCTAAACGGGCACCCGTTTGTTTACATGTCTTAATAAATTCATAACGAATTGCTGTCATAACTTACTCCTTTTATTTGTTTCTCATTTTAGCGTGAGATGCAACGAACATTGCATCACCGAAGCTAAAGAAACGATATTTTTCTTTTACTGCTTCATTATAAGCATGAAGTACATTATCTCTATTTGCAAATGCACTTACAAGCATAATTAATGTTGATTTCGGTAAATGGAAGTTTGTAATTAAACCATCAATTGCTTTAAATTCATATCCCGGATACATGAAAATATCTGTCCATCCAGAAGCGGCGCAAAGCTTACCTTCATGATCTGTTGCAATTGTTTCTAACGTACGAGTTGATGTCGTACCTACAGTAATAATACGTCCACCATTCTCTTTCACACGATTTAATAATGCCGCTGTCTCTTCAGACATATGATAATATTCTGCGTGCATATGGTGTTCTTCAATCGTGTCTGCAGAAACTGGTCTAAATGTTCCAAGTCCTACGTGAAGTGTAATGAATGCTAACTGAACGCCTTTTTGCTTTAACTTCTCAAGTAACTCTTCTGTAAAGTGAAGTCCCGCAGTCGGCGCTGCTGCTGAACCGATTTCTTTCGCATATACTGTTTGATAGCGATCGCGATCTTCTAGCGTCTCTTTAATATATGGAGGAAGTGGCATTTCCCCAAGTTCATCTAAAATTTCATAGAAGATGCCATCATATGAAAATTCAAGCTGACGTCCACCTTGATCTGCAGTTCCTGTGCAAGTTGCTTTTAATTTCCCTTCGCCAAAAGAGATAACAGTTCCTTCTTTTACACGTTTCGCTGGCTTTACAAGCGTTTCCCACTTATCACCTTCTTCTTGTTTTAAAAGAAGTACTTCAATGTGCGCGCCTGTATCTTCTTTCACACCGTGCAAACGAGCAGGCATAACTTTCGTTTCATTTAAAACTAAGCAATCCCCCTCATGTAAGTAAGAAAGAATATCCGTAAAATGTTTATGCTCAATATCACCTGTTTCACGGTCTAACACCATTAATCTTGATGTTTCACGCTCTTCTAACGGGACTTGTGCAATAAGTTCTTCTGGTAAATGAAAATCAAACAGATTTATATCCATAGCTATATCCACCTATTTCTTATTTAAATCGATTTATTATATACATAATAAAAGATAATACAATACTTAACACAATACATGTAATGATAGGAAAATAAAAGGTAACGTTTCCTTTTTTCACAAAAATATCGCCTGGAAGCCTTCCAATGAACTTCCAAGCTAATCCAACAACGATGAGTAAGATCCCGGCTGTAATAAGCAGCTTTGGCATCTCCGTCATACTTTTGGTATCTCCATTCCGAAATGTTCATACGCAAGCGGCGTTACAATTCGGCCCCTCGGCGTTCGTTGTAAAAAGCCAATTTGTAATAAATACGGCTCATACACATCTTCAATCGTATGAGATTCTTCTCCAATTGTTGCTGAAACCGTTTCTAATCCAACTGGACCGCCACGGAATTTCTCAATAATACCAAGCAGTAATTTATGATCAATATGATCTAGACCTAATTTATCTACTTGCAGTAGCTCTAATGCCATTTGTGTAATTTCCATCGTAACCGTTCCATTACCACGAACTTGCGCGAAATCACGTACACGTCTTAAAAGACGATTCGCAATACGAGGTGTACCACGAGCACGTCTTGCAATTTCTAATGCAGCTAATGAATCGATTTCAACTTCAAATACTTCTGCTGTACGTTCAACAATCGCAGAAAGCTGATCTACTGTGTAGTACTCTAACCTTGAAAGTACACCGAAGCGGTCACGAAGCGGTGCCGATAATGCTCCAGCACGTGTCGTTGCTCCAACTAATGTAAATGGCGGTAAATCTAGGCGTACAGAACGTGCTGAAGGCCCTTTTCCAATTACAATATCAAGGCAAAAGTCTTCCATCGCAGGATACAATACTTCTTCAATTGATCTATGCAAACGATGAATTTCATCAATAAATAATACATCCCCTGGCTGAAGCGCTGTTAATACAGCAGCTAAATCTCCTGGTCTTTCAATTGCGGGACCTGAAGTTGTTCTAACATTAACGCCCATCTCATTGGCAATAATATTCGCAAGCGTCGTTTTACCAAGACCTGGTGGTCCATATAAAAGCACGTGATCTAACGTTTCTTCACGCATTTTTGCCGCTTCAATAAATACTTCTAAATTATGTTTCGCTTTATCTTGGCCAATATACTGACGGAGCGTCTGTGGCCGTAATGAATATTCTAAATCCGCATCTTCATATGCAGATTCCCCTGAAAGGAGACGTTCGTCCATTATACTCACCTCTTACCATTTAGTAAAAGACTAAGTGCCTTTTTAATATACTGATCCGTCGTTAATGCTTCTTTTAATAACTCTGGTACAACACGAGAAACTTCGCGTTCTGCGTATCCAAGTGCGCGCAGAGCTTCCAGTGCCTCATCAAGCTCAGCTGATGAACCTTTCTTCTCATCAAAACGTTCTGCGTCTGAGAATAAATCAACGAATGCATCTGGTACGACATCTGCTAGTTTTCCTTTTAAATCTAAAATCATTTGGCGTGCTGTTTTCTTTCCGACGCCTGGGAATTTCACTAAAAACTTCTCATCTTCATGCTCAATCGCTTGAACGACCTGTCCTGTTTGACCAGAAGCTAAAATTGCAAGAGCGCCTTTTGGCCCAATGCCAGACACGCCTAACAACTTTGTAAATAATAAACGCTCTTCACGTGTTTTAAAACCGTAAAGTGCCATAATATCTTCTCTCACATAATGATATGTATAGACACGGATTTCTTGCTTACTTCTTTGAAATACATACGGATTTGGTGTGAAAATTTGATAACCAATTCCATTATGATCAATTACGACATATTCCGGCCCTACATACTCCACGTAACCTGTAACATATTCAAACAAAATACGATCTCTCCCTCTTAAATCATGTATTCCATTTTAACATATTTAATGATAGAAAAGCGAGACTGCCCCAACAAATGTTCTCCACTTGAAACTTCTGTTATTTTCCATTGACAGAAAGGTTAAAGCACCTTAATATACAGAGGTCGATAATGATTATCAATACTAATTAAAGGGGTTACATCAGGATGAAACGTAAGCTATTTATTTTATTTACTATTATGCTTGTTGTTCTTTCTATCGTTGGCTGTTCTTCTCAAAAAGAAGAATCGAAAGCAAAAGAACAACCGAAAACAAAAGTTGTAAAACATGCTAAAGGTGAAGCTACAATTCCAGTAAATCCAAAGAGAATTGTTGACTTATCTGGATCAACAGAAGAACTATTACTTCTTGGACATAAACCTGTTGGTACAGCAAATACATATAAAGATAAAATCCAAAATCACTTAACAGACAAGTTAGATGGAGTAAAAGCAGTAGGTTGGTACTGGGCACCTAAAGTTGATTTAGAAGCTGTTACTGCTTTAAAACCAGACTTAATTATTTTAAACAACCGTCAATTAAAAATTTATGATCAACTAGAAAAGGTTGCACCTACAGTTGTTCTAGAAACAAACTTAGAAGACTGGCGTGGTAAGTTTAAAGAAGTAGGTAAACTATTTGACGAAGAAAAGAAAGCAGACAAATGGATTGCAGACTACGATAAAAAAGCAGACTCTCTATCTAAAAAAATTAAAGAGAAAACAAAAGATGAGAACTTTATGTTCGTTGCAGTTACACCACAAAACTTCCGTGTATACGGTAGCTTCGGATACGGTGACATCATCTTTAATGACTTAAAACTTCCAGCAACAAAAGGTACGGATTTAAAACAAACGATGGCGCAAGTATCACTAGAAGGTCTAGTTGCATTCCAGCCTGACCAAATGTTTATTGTAAACTTCGGCGGCGAAGCTGATAAAGTTTACGAAGACTACAAAAACAGTGCCGTTTGGAAAGACAATAAAGCAGTTAAAAATAATCACGTATATGAAGTATCAAATGAAGTCTTCAATACGAAAGCATTCAATCCAATCGGAAAAGATATGCTAATTGATGAAATCGCAAAAGAAATTTTAGCTAAAAATAAATAAGAAAAAAAGCAGCTCACCATGAGCTGCTTTTTTTCTTACTTTGAACTGCGTATTGCTTCATTTTTTCAATCGTCTTCACAAAACCTTCTTTTGATTTAATACGAATGCCACGTTTCAATTTCGCACGTTCATAGCTCTCAAGCTTTTTCATATCAATTTGAAAGAAAGAATGGATCGCATTATCATTTTTTGGCACACCTTTGAAAATTTGTAATATCCCTTCCTCTGAAACACCAAAATACCCGCTCGTTTTCAATAACGGAGAAATATCATCAACTTTCTTTTGCAATACAATTTGTACATCATCACGATCAACGAGCTGCCATTCTTTATACTGCTGTAAAAACTTTTCTAAATCCGTCACTTTTTCTGTAAGTATTTCTTCGCTTACTTCGCCATCAACATACATACGCTCTAATAAAATTGTAACCTCAGGTTCTTTTTTCGTCACTTCTGGTACTGGCCCTTCCGCCTTCACATTCGTTTCATAAACGAAACAAAACATTATAACGAAAGCTTGCATCGCAATCAGTATCCATTTCATTTCCGTTCACCTCTTTTAGGCAAGATCATACTTTCATTAGTAGTTTTTCCGGAAATGGGGGTTTTATCCATATTACATTTCTTTCGAAAATATAAAAAATGCAGATAAGGATTCACCTCATCTGCATGTATCATTTATTTTTATATAAAATGAAAGACGCCTGCAAAGCAGGCGTCTTGATGCGTTTACGGCGAGAGACCAGGCGACCACATTCGCGTGTTTAGCACTTAAGCATATCTCTCGTCTTACGTAAATTAGCTCATCGCTTTGCTAATATAACATTAATAAAGTATAAGTGCAACATGTTTATAAAAATATTTTATTTCCTCTTTCATCTAAACAAATTATATGTAAATTATAAATTGATAAATGTAATGTATATGTTACAATTAATGTAACAGCGAAATCATAATAAACAGGAGATGGGTAGTGTGAAAAAAATAAAGGATGAACGTCTCATTCTGCAAACGTTAAAAAACGTACGTATTGCTTTTCTTTTTCAATCACTTGGTATAATCGGTATTTTAGGCTATATCGGATTCACTGAAGGAATAGATCAAATTACGAAATCTCCATTATGGCTAGTATTTATTCTTACGAGTATAATCCTTAGTTATTTACAGTTAAGTGTTTCAATTGATGTAGAAGAAAGTGAAAAGGAGATAAAATTAACTCCTTATTACAAAATTGTTTTACGCTCTCTTATTGTAGGAATCGTTATGGCTATTATTTATATCATTTTCAGTCCAGAAAGCCCCCTATTTGAAGCTATTTTAACAGGTGGTATTCTCTTCATATGCTTTTTAGGTTCTTATTCCGTTAGTTATTTTATTAAAAAACGTCGTTTACAAGACGAAAATGAATAAAGAGGAAGGGCTCCCCCTTCCTCTTTTGTTTTGCTATCGCACTGTACCAGTTAAACCGTAACGAATGTCTCTGAACATATTTCCTATATCACGATTAAAATCGTTTGTAACTGTACCGTTACGTAGACGCGTACTCATTGCATCGACACGAGTAAACATATCATTTCTTACAGAAACATATACGTTTCTGTTTCCAACTTCATTTGCAACAGCTTGACGAATTTCGTTCGCAATCGCCGTTTCATTTGTCACTGTGTTACGTGGTTTTACCGCAATCGCTACATCGTTTCCATATACAACTGTAGACACACGGTCTACGTTATTCATACGTTTCACACGATTTGTTATTCTTTCAGCTGTTTTACCATCATTGTTAATGTATGAATTGTTCATTGTAATATTACGAGTTGGATGCGGATTAGCAATTTGTCCATTGTAATTTACATCACGGTAATAATTGTATCCTGTATCGTTACGACCATTTCTATATGTTACATAATCTGTATAACGATCATTACGCGTCACATTATCACGATACTGGTGTGTATCATTATAAGATGTACGCTCGTAATTGTAGTTACGTCCATCCATTGCATTGTTTTTTGGTGTACCACATGCAGCTAATGCACTAGTAACTAACAAAGAAGCAGCAATCACTTTTACTTTCGTATTCAATACAAAAACCCCCTCTGTTAGAATGAGCTTCTCTACTGAAAAGCTCCCTCTTATGATGAGTAACAGAGAAGGTTTTTACACTGTTAATATTTCACTGGGAATTTTCTAGCACTTCATAAAAAAACTGCCTTTTCTTAATTAACAGGAATGCAAAAAAGGCGGGAATACTCCCGCCTTTTTAAACTTCTTCTTCGTCCTCTTCTTCTGAAACGGGCTCTCCAAATACATTTGGTGGATCTGGTTGATAATACATCGTTCCTGGCTGTGGTGCATATGCAGACTGATTTGGTTGATAATATAAAGGATTCGCATATTGCGGGCCGCCTGGTTGTGGACTATATAGTCTACTTTCTCCTCCGCATCCACAATCTTCCTCACCCTGCACAAGCGGCGGCATGTTATTATCCATTGGCATCATATTCGGGTTTGGCATAGACGTATGTTGCGGTCCAAACGGCGCTCCTTGCTGATATGGCATTTGATATGGATTTGGTTGTTGATAATACGGATTCGGCGGCATCATGGGCATTTGATAGGGCATCATATTTGGTGGTTGATTGTTATCCATACTCGGCATCATATTCGGCATTTGATTGTTATCCATAATTGGCATTATATTCGGCATTTGATTGTTATCCATGATTGGCATCATATTCGGCATTTGATTGTTATCCATAATTGGCATCATATTCGGCATTTGATTGTTATCCATAATTGGCATCATATTCGGCATTTGATTGTTATCCATGATTGGCATCATATTCGGCATTTGGTTATTATCCATAATTGGCATTATATTCGGCATTTGGTTATTATCCATAATTGGCATTATATTCGGCATTTGATTGTTATCCATGATTGGCATCATATTCGGTGGTTGATTGTTATCCATAATTGGCATCATATTCGGCATTTGATTGTTATCCATAATTGGCATTATATTCGGTGGTTGGTTGTTATCCATGATCGGCATTATATTTGGCATTTGAATATTTGGCATTTGAATATTTGGCGGTATGACTTGTGGAATAACTACATTTTCTTTCGATACATTTGGCGATACTATATTTCCTACATTCTCTTTCTTCACTTGTGGTGACACTATATTTCCTACATTCTCTTTCTTCACTTGTGGTGACACTATATTCCCTACATTTTCTTTTTTCACTTGCGGCGATACTATATTTCCTACATTTTCTTTTTTCACTTGCGGCGACACTATATTTCCTACATTTTCTTTTTTCACTTGCGGCGACACTATATTTCCTACATTTTCTTTTTTCACTTGTGGTGACACTATATTCCCTACATTCTCTTTCTTCACTTGCGGCGACACTATATTCCCTACATTTTCTTTTTTCACTTGCGGCGACACTATATTCCCTACATTTTCTTTTTTCACTTGCGGCGATATTATATTATTTTTTTTCGTTTGCGGAGAAATGATATTGTTAGGTTTCATTTTACTAATTTGAGGAGCAATTAACTCGCTTCCTTTTTTTATTACATCTGAAATTTTATATTCTTTTTTCGGTTTTATTGGTGGTTGTGGCGGCTGCGGTAATACATTTACCGAAAACTTCGTGTTTTCTTTTTCCGCCGGTTTTTGTTTTTCTATCACAGGTGGTTTTTGAATAACAGACGGTTTTTCTTTTTGAATTGGCTGTTCTTTTTGCACCTCTTTTTGCGGTTTCACCTGTACTTCTTTTTGCGGCTTTACCTGCATCTCCTTCTGTGGTTTCACCTGTACTTCTTTTTGTGGCTTTACTTGCAGCTCTTTCTGCGGTTTTACTTGCACTTCTTTTTGTGTTTGTTGCATAGCTGGCTGCTGTGTAATTGGTGCTGATTGATACGTAACTTCTTCCTCATCTTCTATTCCAAGCGGAGTTGGTGTTGCTGCAAATTCTTTTTGCTGCACTTCTTTTACGTATTGCTTTGGAGGCGCTGAACCTGCTCCAGCCTGTTGTTTCATGTGAACACTCTTTGATGGCACTTTAATTTTCATACCTGGCATGATTAAATCTGGATTACTAAGTTGTGTATTTGTTTTTTTCAACGTGTCAAAATCCACTCCGTACTTTTTCGCAATTTTCCAAAGGGTATCCCCTTTTTGCACGATATGAATTTTCAAATTTTCCCCCTCCTGTATAACTTATCTATAAGTAACAAATCTCTTGAAGTAACTCTTTCTAAATAACATTAACTTCTTTTCACTTTTATCACTTCTTCGATTTTCAATATCATTCGAAGTGGAATAAGCATAAAGAACCACAATGATTTCTTCAAAACAATGTATGCCCATTTCGTTCTCGTTATGATTATATGTATGAAAAAAAGCAACGGGAATACCGTTGCTTTACACACGCTCTAACATACGATTTAATGCAAGAACTGCTTCTGCCGTTACTTGTTTGTCTACGCTAATAACGTTAATTTCTTCTCCTCTTTCTATCGTTTCAAGTGTCCATAATAAGTGAGGCAGATCAATTCGATTCATCGTTAAGCACGGACACATAAATGGATTAAGCGAAACAATTTCTTTATCTGGATGTTGCTTAATAATTCGATTTACTAAATTCATTTCTGTACCAATCGCCCATTTGCTACCAGATGGCGCTGATTCAATCATATCAATAATATATTTCGTTGAGCCTGCATAATCTGAAGCAGCTACAACTTCATAGCAACATTCTGGATGTACAATAATATTCATATTAGAATGATTTTTTCGTACACTCTCAATATTCTTCACTGTAAAATTTTGATGAACAGAACAATGTCCTTTCCATAAAATCACTTGAATTTCTTCTATATCCCCATCGTACTCTAATGAATCTGTGTGTGGGTCCCATACTGCCATTTTATCTAACGGGATACCTAGATTGTGCGCTGTATTTCTCCCTAAATGTTGGTCTGGTAAAAAGACGAGACGTTCTTTTTGAGTAAACGCCCAAGATACCATTTGCTTTGCATTAGAAGAAGTTACTGTTGCTCCTCCGTTACGACCACAAAACGCTTTAATTGCAGCTGTAGAGTTCACATATGTTAACGGAATCATCGTATCTCCAAATAATTTCGTGAGCTCTTTCCATGCTCTTTCTGTTTGTTCAATATCTGCCATATCCGCCATCGAACAACCTGCACGCATATCTGGTAAGATGACAACTTGATCATCTGTAGTTAACATATCTGCTGTTTCCGCCATAAAGTGCACCCCGCAAAACACAATATATTTTGCATCTTTATTGCTCGCTGCAACTTGCGCAAGCTGAAGTGAATCCCCTGCTGCATCTGAAAATTGTACCACTTCATCTTTTTGATAATGATGCCCTGGAATGAATAACATTTTCCCCATTTTCTCTTTAATTTCACGAACACGCTTTTCCATATCTTCCGTTGACATCGTGTAATAACGCTCTGGTAACATCGTTTCAATTGACTGTACTTGTTCTAAAATACTCATATACGTTTCTCCCCCTCTAAGCCACTTTCCTTACTCTTCAATATTGAAACTAATATCAAGTGCTTTCACTGAATGTGTTAACGCTCCAAGTGAAATATAATCTACCCCTGTTTTTCCGTATTTTGATAAATCTTTAATTGTAATGCCCCCTGAAGCTTCTGTAACGATAGCGCTTGGTACAATTTTTGAAAACTCCCGGATTTCATCTGGCGTACGATTATCGAACATAATAATATCCGCACCAGCAGCAACAGCCTCTCTCACCTGTTCCTCAGTTTCTGTTTCTACTTCTACTTTCACCATATGTCCTAACTTTTCTTTCACTGATGTAACAGCTTTTGTAATAGAACCAGCAAACGCAATATGATTGTCTTTAATCATGACACCATCATATAAACCGAAGCGATGATTAAATCCACCGCCGCACACGACTCCATACTTATCAAACATACGTAGTCCTGGCATCGTTTTTCGTGTATCACAAATGCGAGTATGACTGCTATCTAAAGCAAGAACCGCTTTACGCGTCATCGTCGCTATTCCACTCATACGCTGAATAACGTTTAATATAACGCGCTCTGCTGTTAATAACGATGCGATTGGACCTTGCACTGTTGCAATAATTTCTCCTTTTTCTACAAGATCCCCATCTTTTTTATGAAGCTCTATTTCAATTCTCTCATCAATTAATTTAAATCCTGATTCAATTACTAAACATCCTGCAAAGACCCCTGTATCCTTCGCAAGAAACGTTCCTTTCGAAAGCAAGTTATCTGGAAAAATAAGCTGAGATGTTACATCTCTTTCTCCTATATCTTCTAAAAAAAATCGGTTTAATGCTTCTTTAACTTTTATCGTGTTCATAAAGCCCCTCTTCCCCTCATCACACAAGTTGTAATTTTCTCTTTACTCGAACAATCTCTTTCTTTCCTATATTTCTATCTGGATAATCACTCCGGTAATGCCCGCCAATACTTTCTTCTCTTTGCAAGGCTGACACAACTATAAGCTCACAAACCGTTAACATATTAATAAGTGTTATTTCTTCATTCGTAAGAACATCATGTTGTAATATCATATTTCGAACACCATACTTACTAAACCATCTCTTCGCATAAGATAAACTTTGCTCTGTTCGCACAATCCCAACATATTTCATCATGCATTTTTGTATTTCTTCTTTCGTCGGTAAATGATTCAGAACGATGAACTTTGCTTCCTTTTCAGCTAGCATGTTCACCTTTTCTTTTGTCTCTCTAGATAAAATGTGTCGTCCGATTCTTTTTCCAAACACAAGACCTTCTAATAATGAATTACTCGCTAATCTATTTGCACCATGAACTCCGTTACAAGCTACTTCACCGACTGCGTATAAGTTCGGAATAGACGTCTCTCCATCACAGTTCGTTTTCACGCCGCCCATGTGAAAATGAGTACCAGGCACGACTGGAATAAGTTTTTTATTTATATCGACTCCATTTGTTTTACATATCGATGACACGGTCGGAAAGCGTTGTTCAAAGTTTTGAATCATTTCGATGTTTAAGTACACTTTTTCACCCGCAAGTAGCTGTTCATGAATAGCCCGTGCGACTACATCACGAGGTGCTAGATCCTGTTCGGAATGTATATCCATCATAAAACGCTGCCCTTTTCCATTTATAAGGACAGCTCCTTCTCCGCGAACAGCTTCGGACACGAGGCCGGAACAACGCCCACCCGCGTATAACATCGTCGGATGAAATTGTATAAACTCTAAATCTACAAGCTCTCCGCCTGCACGGTACACCATTGCAAGTCCATCGCCTGTAATCGTCTCATCATTAGAAGTAAAGGCGTATAAACCGCCAATACCGCCTGAAGCTAACACCGTATAATCTGCATTGTAACGTTTCAATTCTCCTTTATTGTTGCGAGTTAAAGCCCCAACACATTTATCTTTTTCTATAATAAAATCGAGCACCATTTCCTGTTCCACTACCGTAACGTATGGAGCTACTTCTTGAATAAGATGCTCTAATAAATTCTTTCCTGTTGCATCGCCACCTGCATGTAAAATACGACGTTTTCGATGCGCTCCTTCTTTTCCAAGATGAGGACCTGTTTCATCCCCATCAAATTTCATTCCTCTTTCAATAAGGTTATTAATTTCTTTCGGTCCCTCCTCGACTAAATAACGGACCACTTCTTCATTGTTATAATGACAACCTGCTACTAATGTATCTTCAAAATGATCATTAGGATTGTCATAGGTAGCTACCGCTGCGGCAATTCCACCTTGAGCTAAATGTGTATTATTATTACGTTTCGTCTCCTTTGTGATAATAATCACATTCTTTTCGTGACAAATCTCTTTTGCAACACGAAGTGCCGCAACACCACTTCCAATAATTAAGACATCTGCACTTGGCATAATTGTTGCCTCCTACTTTACACTTTTCAACTGTCTTGACACCTATATTTACATAGTTTTAAAATAATGACAAGAGTTTTTTATAATTCTTATTTTCACTACCATTAAAAAAGTAAAAGAACTGTAACTCTTACTAGAGAGAGGAACTTACATGATGATATATCTTGACTATGCAGCTACTACACCTATGAGCGAGGAAGCATTACAATCATATATGAAAGCAGCGTCGCAATACTTCGGAAATGAACAAAGTTTACATGATATTGGAGGAACAGCTGCTTCTTTATTACAAGTTTGCCGAAAAACATTTGCGGAAATGATTGGAGGAAAAGAACAAGGAGTATTTTTCACAAGTGGCGGATCGGAATCAAACTATCTTGCGATCCAATCACTTCTAAATCCCCGAACTAAGAAGCATATTATTACGACACCTATGGAACATGCATCCATTCGAAGTTATTTTCAATCTCTAAAATCAAAAGGCTATACGATCACTGAAATTCCTGTTGATAAAAATGGACTCATTTGTTTAGTAGATTTAGAGGCAGCTATTACAGAAGATACTGTGCTAGCAAGTATACAGCATGGAAACTCTGAAATCGGAACCGTTCAAAACATTACAGAAATCGGGGCACTTTTAAAAAAATATAATGTTTTATTTCATACGGATTGTGTGCAAACGTTTGGTAAACTGCCTATCCATGTTTTTGAGATGGGGATTGATAGTCTTTCTGTTTCAGCACATAAAATATACGGACCAAAAGGTGTCGGCGCTTGCTACATAAATCCGCAATCGCGCTGGGAGCAAGTATTTCCGGGAACTTCTCACGAAAAGGGATTTCGCCCAGGTACAGTGAACGTTCCCGGCATCGCATCTTTTTTAACAGCTGCTGAAAATATATTAAAAACTCAATGGGAAGAAAGTTTACGTTTTAAAGAGTTACGCTCCTACTTTTTAGGGCAAATACAAACACTTCCGCTAGAAATTGAAGTAGAAGGTCATTCTACTTCTTGTTTACCACATATTGTTGGGGTTACAATAAAAGGAATAGAAGGTCAATATACTATGTTAGAATGTAATCGCCATGGTATCGCCATTTCCACCGGAAGTGCTTGCCAAGTCGGTAAACAAGAACCTTCGAAAACTATGCTTGCAATTGGAAAAACGTATGAAGAGGCCAAACAATATGTCCGCTTCTCTTTCGGACAACAAACAACGAAAGATCAAATTGATACTACTATTCATGCACTACACACAATTGGAAATCAATTTTATAGAGGTGTTAAATCATAATGAAACAAAATGACCAAAAAAAGATTTTAGGCGAAGAAAGACGACAGCTTATCCTTCAGTGGCTTCTCGCTGCAAATGAGCCGTTATCTGGGAATGAACTATCGAAGAAGACAAACGTAAGTAGACAAGTTATCGTGCAAGATATTTCCTTGCTTAAAGCACGAAACGAACCAATTATTGCGACTGCCCAAGGCTATTTATATTTAAAACCACAAGAGAAACAACAAGCTTTTGAACGCGTAATCGTATGCCAGCACAAACCAGCAGAAGTACGTCAAGAACTTACAATGCTTGTTGACCATGGCGTTACGATTAAAGATGTAAAAGTTGAGCATCCTGTATACGGCGACTTAACAGCATCAATTATGGTAAGTAATCGATTTGATGTAGAGCAATATTTACAAAAAATCGAAAACACAAATGCTTCCTATCTATCGCAACTAACAGACGGTATTCACTTACATACAATTGAAGCAGATTCTAAAGAAAAGTTAGATGCTGCTTGTGAGGCGTTAGATAAAGCAGGATTTCTCGTTTATTAATGTAAAGCACAGAGTTTTTTATCATCCTCTGTGCTTTTTTAATGCTATAATATTGTAATCAATCGTAAAGGAGATCAAACATGGGAATTGAACTCGTTCACTTTAGCATTGGCAAACCGAAACAAATGAAATATGGCGAAGATAAAGAAATGATAACAGGTATATGTAAAGATCCTACAGAAGAGGCCTTTCTCTCAAAAGACGGATTTCGTGGTGATGACGTAGCGGATTTAAAACATCACGGCGGTCCTGATCGAGCTGTTTGTGTATACCCACACGAGCATTACGCACTATGGGAAGAGGAATTTCAAACTACGCTACCAGCTTCCACATTTGGCGAAAACATTACCGTAACAAATATGTTAGAGCGTGATGTTTGCATCGGAGATACATATCAACTAGGTGGAGCAATCATTCAAGTGACACAAGCTCGCGTTCCTTGTAGCACTATTTCAAAACGCCTCGGTATTCCTGGCATACTGCTGCGTATTGTAGCAACTGGATTTACTGGCTACCTATGCCGTGTTCTTCAAGAAGGTACTGTACGTAAAGATTCTAAAATTACATTACTAGAACGTCAGCCGAGCAATGTTTCTGTTTTGTTCTCTAACGAAATTTATTTTCATAATAGAAAAGATAAAGATGGCATTGAAAAAATTCTTGCTGTTCCAGAACTAGCTGATATTTGGCGTGGTCAGTTAGAAGATCGTCTTGCGAAGTTAAAATAAAGAATCCCACCTTCTGCAGGTGGGATTTTATTAATCTATTAAAAAATATATTAGGCAATGAAATGATATTGACGATTAGACAAATACCAACATTCCATCTACATCTTACAACCAATAAGAAGAATAACTCCCCAGCACAGTAACAGAAAAACCGAGTGCTTCAAGTTCCATCGTTACGCCTGGCAATAATACGTCATCGTATGCTTTATCAACATCAATTAAGAAAAAGTAATTTCCAAGACCTGTTTTCATCGGACGCGATTCGATTTTTGATAAGTTTAATTTTCTCCATGCGAAAGCTGATAACACTTGATATAGGGCACCTGCATAATCTGCAGGTAACGTTATCATAAGCGTCGTTTTCTCTCCGCGATTCTCTCCGTTATTCGGGAGTACTGCTTTCTTTTTCTTATGGAGTACCAAGAAACGTGTGTGATTATTTTTATGCGTATGAATACTACGTCTCACAATTGTTAATCCGTATTTTTCTGCAGCCGCTTCATTTGCAATAGCGGCAATTTTCTCTTCAGGATGTTCTTTCACATATTGCGCAGCAGCACTTGTAGATGTCATATCTCGAACAGTTACTCCTTTTAATTCTTCATTTAAAAATTTATGGCACTGTGCAATGGCATGCGGATGAGAATGCACTGCATATACTTCATCCCACACTTCTGCATACTGCGGATGTACAAGTAAATGCTGCTGAATTGGTACTGTAATTTCTCCTACAATGGAAAGCGGCTGCTCATGTACAAGGTAATCAACCGTTATATTCACTGAACCTTCTATTGCATTTTCTAACGGTACAACTGCGAAGTCTACATTTTCATTTGCAGCTGCATCTATACAATCTGGAATCGTTCGATATGGTACATGCTCTGCTTCCGGAAAAAAACGACTCACCGCCATATTTGTAAATGTTGCTTCTGGTCCTAAATATCCTACTCGAATCATCGTCTTTTCCCCTCTTTTTCGTTTTCTTACTGTTATACCATACTTTTTTATATTCTTCTATGTAAATTTCGAATATTAAAAAAAAGACTAGCGTTCGCTAGTCTAAATGTTTCTTATATTCTCTTTGAGCGAAGAAGAAATAAATGATACATGCTGCGATATAAAACAGAATGAACAAACCTACTTTTCTTAATGATCCATCCATAAAAAGCGTATTATGAAACGTATATAACGCAACTGCACTATGCATACTCCCTACTATAATTGGCGCAAAAAATAGCATACATAATTGCCAACGAGAAATTTTCCATACTTCTTCCTTCGTCATTCCAAGTTTAGAGAGTGCACCATACTGCTTTCGGTCCGATGCAATATTATGGAACCATTTAAAATAAACGATACTACATGAAGTAAGAAAGAATAATATACTAATAAATGAGCCTACAAATAGAGTAATATCGCCGCCTTCTTTCATATTTACATACAACTCCATATTGCTTCGAAATGCATTATTATTATCTTGTTTCATATGTTTCCGTAAATCTTCATTTAATTTCTTCGTCTTTTCGATATTTGGTAATGTGTAGCCTCTATATATCATTTTTTCAGAATCAGGAACCTGATTTGCTATACTATCAAAATCTTCATCATTCATAACGAAGAACAGACCATTAATGTACGAAGGGTGATGGTTAAATTGAACCCCTTCTTTCTGACCGTTAAATACGAATTGATATGGTTGATTCATTACTTGCAATTCAATCTCTTTTTGATTATATACATTCGAATTATTGTATTTATTATAATAAACAAGTGTCACTGTACCTTTTTTAGGACGATACGTTTTCTGTTTTTGTTTCCTTGCTTCTTGGTTATATTCACTTTCTTTTATAAGCGGTACTATTGTTGTTTCTCCTTTACTAGACTGAAAGGATGCATACACTCCAACAAAACTCATATATTGAAAATCGTCATACCCATATTGATGCAGTAATTTTTCAACCGCACCTTCCTCAAAGACTTCATGAGTAGAAATACCTTTTTCTATGTACGAAAACGAGTGTACCCCTCCAGTTCGCCACATATCTTGCATGCTAGAAAAATATAAGAACACCGTACCTGTTGCTGTAACTACAAACGTCGTTGCCATAGACATCAGAAAGAAAAAGCGACCATTTTCCTTCATTCGATGTGACAATTGATTCACTATAAATAAATAAGGATATGTATACATAATCTTTTTATTTCTCTTTATTATTTCTAACACTTGGGTAGCTCCATGTGTAAAAGAAAAGTACGTTCCAAAAAAGACAAGTATAGACACAGGGAAAAAGTATATCGCTATCGTAGCCATCGTCACTTGTAGCGCCAATGCATACCCGCCCACTAAACAAGCAAAACCGAATAAACAGAGCCACTTTGATGTTTTCTTCTCTTTTTTATCTGTTCGAAATTCTTTCAATAACCGAATGATTTTTATATTCCATATACGTAAAGCACTTATAAAAGATAACAAAATAAAAACGACCATATATGTAATAAATGTTACACCAATCGCCCTTACGTCAAATATGACAGGGAGTTCTTTCGGAAGCCCCAGTAACATACTAAATACCATAAAAAAGAGCTTTAAAAATATCATACCAAGCCCAATACCGAAAATATTCGCGAAGACCCCGATTAAAATTTGCTCGGTCATAATCACTCCTATTACGTTAGACTTCGTTGCTCCCATTAACATATATAACCCTAATTCTTTCTTACGTGCTTCTATGAAAATAGAAGTAGAGTACAAAATAAATATGACGAAAAAAGAAATGATTATAACATTACATATGATAAGTCCCCAGCGTACGTTTTGATACCACATCGTCTCTTGCATATATGGATGCACAATGACAGACATATATGCGTAAGAAGCAAATATTGCAAAACAACTACTTAAGAAAAACACTTTATAATTACGCCAATTTCCTTTTATATTTTGCAGCGCTAGTTGCCGAATGTTCATCTATCGTCCTCCTGTAACTTACTACATAGGCAAAAAGCTAGAGGTTCCCCTAGCTTTTTACGTGTTTTAAATATCCTCTTTGCGCGATCATAAAGTAAATGGCAGAAGCTAAAATGTATGCTCCAATTACAAGCGCACCTGATTTCCATAAATTAATATAAAGCATTTTCCCTAACGTATGAAGAGCAAATCCACTATGAATGGAACCGATTAAAATTGGGATAAAGAAGATAACTCCCATTTGTCGAATCGCAATTTTGCGAATTTCTTTATCTGTCATACCAATTCTCTTTAACGATTTAAATTGAATACGATCTTGTTCTTTATCGTTAAACCATTTAAAGTATGTCATACTACAAGCGAAGAAGAAGAACAGTACCGCTACGAAGAAACCGATGAACATTGTAATTGCTCCACCTTCTCTTATATCCTTATACGCAAACACTGAATTTCTCAATTCCCCTTGCTTTTCTGGTACAATTTCATTTTTCAAATCTAATACAAGATTTTCTGTACTTTTCCAATCCTCAATATAATAACCGTAATATTTCGACTTTTCTTCATCTGGTACGAGTTTTGCATATTTCTCAAAATCTTGATCATTTACAATGAGATATTCACTATCATTAAAAACAGAATACTGCGTTGGATTATTTAATTGAACAGACTGCTTTTGTCCGTTAATTATAAATTCATACGGTTTCGTACGATCTATCTTCATCAGTTCATTTGACATATCAACCATAACCATCGTTGCACTACCTGGTGCATTATGAACTTCTGTAGGTTGCTCTCTCTTTTGTTTGCGCACTTCTGCATTATATTCTTTTTCTGAAATAATCGTCATCGGTACTTCATGTTCACTATTAAACAACGTTATTTTCTGTGTTGCCGGTAGTTTAACGTATGTTACTTTTCGCGCATCTTCAAACCCGTGTCTCTTCACAAGCTCCTGTACCTTTTCTTCATTAATAAGGTTATGCGTATTTAACCCCTTTTCCTCATATGAAATAGCATGTGGTGTAAGTTCTACCGTTTTCGCACTCATATTTTCAAAATATACGTACAGTGTACCCACCGCTGAAGATACTACCGCCGTAATGATAGAAATTACAAATAGAAAACGAGCATTATCTTTCATTTTATAAATAAGGTTGCTAAGGACGAACATATTTGGGTACGTATAAAAAGATTGCTTTCTTTTTTGTAATGCTTTTAATACAACTGTACTACCTTGTGTAAATAGTAAATACGTTCCGCCAATTGTCAGTCCCACCACCGGTAAAAAAAGGATGAGGAAATTCAGAAACGTTACTTGGAAGCTAAGTACATATGCAACAATAATACATCCTATACCAACTACACATAACCATGTAAATGCAAACGGCTCTACTTTTTGCTTTCTTGCCTCTCTTAATAAATCAATAATTTGCAAGCGTCCTACTGTCCAAACACTAAACAATGATAGGATTAAAAATAGAATAAAGTATACACCAGCTGTAATAAGAACTGCTTTACTATTCCAAACAAGTGGAAGTGTCTTATCTATTTTTAATAATACGCTTAACGCTTGGAAAAATAATTTTGAACAAAGCATCCCAACCCCAATACCAACTACAATTGCAATACTACCTAACATCAGTTGCTCTAATATAATCATTCGGCCGAGCTGCGATTTCGTTCCGCCTATTAATGTTAGTAGACCAAACTCTTTTTTTCTTGCTCGTAAAAACGTTGAATTTGCATATAAAATAAAGAGTGCCGAGAAGATGACCACAATATAATTCATCGATTCTAATCCTTTTGTGATCATCTTTCTCATACTAATATTACCGCTTACGACATCTGGATGATAAATAAAAGAAGCATACATGAAAAATACGACAATCGATAAACAACTACTTATAAGAAACGCTTTATAGTTACGCCAATTTCCTTTTACGTTATTAAGCGCGAGCTGGCGAAAGTTCATGATATTCTCCTCCTAGCATCGCAAGTACGTCCAGGATTTCTTGGAAAAAGGCTTGTTTCGTTCTTCCTTTATGTATTTCCGAGAAAATTTCTCCATCGCGTATGAAAAGGATACGTTCACAATAACTAGCCGCTACTGGATCGTGCGTAACCATTGCAATCGTTACTTTCTTTTGCTCGTGTAAATCTTGCAGAGCGCCCATTAGCGATTTTGCTGACTTCGAGTCTAAGTTTCCAGTTGGCTCATCTGCTAAAATTAACGTCGGTTCATGAATGATTGCTCTCGCTGCTGCTGCACGTTGTTGTTGTCCCCCAGATACTTCGTATACTTTTTTATTTAAAATTTCTTCGATGTTTAAAAACTTCGCAATTTCTAGTACTTTCGCATCGATTTCATTTACAGATTTCTTCGCCATTACAAGTGGTAAAATAATGTTTTCTTTAATGGATAACGTATCAAGTAAATTAAAATCTTGGAAGATGAACCCTAAATGTGTACGGCGAAACTCCGCTAATTTTGCAGCACGCATTTGATTAATTTCTTCACCATTTACAAGCACATGACCTGAAGTTTGCTTATCAATTGTTGCTAATAAATTTAAAAGCGTCGTTTTCCCACTTCCTGAAGGACCCATAATCCCTACAAATTCGCCTTCTTCTATTTTAAAATTTATATCGTTTAAAGCAGTCGTCGCTACTGAACCTTTTGATTGGTACACCTTCGTTAATCCTTTTACTTCAAGAACACTCATTTCTAATCCCCCTACGTGTTTTCTTCTTACATTTACTATAAGAAAAATAAGAAAAAGAAACGAGTGATTTCCCTTACAAAACGTTTTGTTATCTTACAGTTTTGTCATTTTTCTCATCAATGTATGATATTCTTCATCTTTTGCAAATTGGAACGTGAATGTTGTCCCTTCTCCTTCAGCCGATTGGACATACATTCCATGATGTAAATTATCGCAAATTTCCTTCGTAATATATAAGCCCATCCCAGTCGCTTCTCTCGTTTTACGTCCATTTATTCCCGTAAAAAATGGATCAAATATGCGCTTTACGTCTTGCTCTGGAATACCAATTCCATTGTCCTTAATATGTAATAACACCTTTTGATTTTTCTCTTCAATTTGAAATTGAATTTCTTTTTTCTCTGCCGCTGAAATTTTTGTATACTTGATTGCGTTTACAACAATTTGACCTATAGCAATACTCAGCCATTTTCTATCAGATGCAACCATACAAGTATCTTCTTCAAACATCACTTTCGGAAATACAGACGATTGAATAAAGGATTTCCGATTTTCATTAATAATACCTCGCACGACATCTATAACATTTACTACTTCTATCTTATAATCTTTCGCAAACTGCTCTAGTCTTGCCATATGTAACGCTAAATCTAAACCATTTAGTATACGGTTATTTTCTTCACGAATACTTTCAACTGTTGCTCTTGCCTCACGATGCTCTTTGCCAAACTTTTGCAGCAATAATTCAATAACAGATACTGGTGTTTTCATTTGGTGAATCCATTGGTTCATAAATATCATTTGCTGTTGCTCTTTCGCATGCTGTTTATGAACTTCATTCATATATTGCTGTCTTAATAACGTAAAAGATTCAACGACCATTTCTTGCTCTGATGTATAAGATCCATCAATAAGTAAAGAGTCATGTAATGTATTTCCATCAGTAACATACTTTTCGATCCTCTTTAAAAACACACTCCGTTTTCGGTAATCGTAAATGAGGTATACAGTAAACACAACTGTTCCTAATAAAAGTCCATATAACCACGTACTCCAATCAATGGATTTCTTTTCTAAAAGACTTTGCAGCTGTAAAACGAGCCCAAATAAACAAAGGCTAACAATATAAGAAAGAATTAAAGAAAAGCGGCCCATAAGGTAATTTTTAACCTTCATGCCCTTCGCCCCACTCCGTAAAAAGCGCATAACCATATCCACGTTTCGTTACAATTGCATTTTTAATGCCTAACTCCTCTAGTTTCTTCCTTACACGTTTTACATTTACGGTTAATGTATTATCATCCACAAATGCTACTTCATCCCATAGAGCTTCTAACAGTTCTTCGCGCGTTACATATTGATTCACCTGTTTCATTAAACACTCTAATAAGTAAAACTCATTTTTTGTCAGTTCAGTTTGTTGTCCTTGCCACTCAACAATATGCTGAGACGGGAATAACAACAGTCCATTTACACCTAAACAATCACTCTCAGCGGCAGAAGCATACTCTCCGTAACCACGGCGAAGTGCACTCTTCACCTTTGCCATTACGATATCTAAATGGAATGGCTTCGTAATATAATCATCGCCGCCATTTTCAATCGCCATTACTTGATCCATTTCTCCTGTTCTTGCAGAAACAAAAATAATTGGTGCATTCGATACAGTACGAATTTGACGACACCAATAAAAACCGTCAAAGTACGGTAAATTAATATCAAGTAACACGAGATGAGGATTCACTTTTACAAACTCATCTTTTATTTGACGTAAATCACTTGCTCTAAATGATTGATAGCCATACCTTTCTAAATGCTCTTCTAATATTCCCGCGATTTTCTCATCATCTTCTACAATTAATATTTTATACATGTTCGTTTTCTCCCCATAAAAAAATTCTTCTAAAACCACTCCCCTTTTTATTATAAATTGAAAATTTAATTAGTGGGGATTTTTTCCTATATAAATCCGATTTTTACGATATAAAAAAAGACTGCCGTATTTCGGCAGTCTTAATCGATAAATTCAAATTCATATTCAAGAATTTTTACAATATCTCCGTCTTTTGCACCACGTGCACGAAGCGCTTCATCAATACCCATTCCGCGCATTTGACGAGCGAAACGACGTACAGATTCATCACGTGAGAAGTCTGTCATCTTGAATGTTTTCTCAATATCGTAACCAGAGATAACAAACGTGCCATCACTTTCACGTGTAATTTCAAATTTAACACCTTCAGTATCAAATTTGTACATTACACTTGTATCAGACTCATCCGCAACTTCATGTATTGGGAATTCTGGTGTTGTTTCTATTAAGTTCGCTACTTCAAACAATAAGTCACGAACACCTTGTCTTGTTACAGCTGAGATTGGGAAGATTTTTACTTCGTCTCCCACTTTCTCTTTAAATGCTTGTAAGTTTTCTTCTGCATCTGGCATATCCATTTTGTTTGCAACAACAACTTGTGGACGCTCAGTTAAGCGAAGATTGTATTCTTTTAATTCATTATTAATCGTTACGTAATCTTCATATGGATCACGGCCTTCTAAACCAGACATATCAATAACATGCACGATTACACGTGTACGCTCAATATGACGTAAGAATTGGTGTCCAAGTCCGACGCCAGCATGTGCGCCTTCAATTAGTCCTGGAAGGTCAGCCATAACGAAGCTGCGGTTATCACCAGTTTCAACAACACCAAGATTTGGAACGATTGTTGTGAAGTGATACTCTGCAATTTTCGGACGCGCTGATGATACAACAGATAATAATGTAGATTTACCTACACTTGGGAATCCAACAAGTCCAACGTCTGCTAGTACTTTAAGTTCTAGAATAACATCACGCTCTTGACCTGGTTCCCCGTTCTCAGCGATTTCTGGCGCTGGGTTCGTAGCTGTTGCAAAACGTGAGTTACCACGGCCACCGCGGCCACCTTTTGCAATTACAGCAGTTTGTCCATGCGTTACTAAATCGGCAAGAATTTGACCAGTTTTTTCATCTTTTACTACTGTTCCTGGTGGAACCTTTACAAGTAAATCTTCAGATTTACGTCCGTGCTGACCTTTACTCATTCCGTGCTGACCGCGATCAGCTTTGAAATGACGTTGGTAGCGGAAGTCCATTAATGTACGTAAGCCTTCCTCAACTACGAAAACAACATCTGCACCTTTACCGCCGTCGCCACCTGCTGGGCCACCTTTTGGTACATACTTCTCACGACGATACGCAACCATACCGTTACCACCGTCGCCGCCTTTTACATATATCTTGACCTGATCTACAAACATTATTTCACCACACTTTTTTCAATTGGTTGTAATATAACTGAGACTTCTTCGTCTCGCACTGTATAAGAAATGGAATACCATTTATTGTTTTGGGTCGCAAGCCAATTCTGTAGTTCTTCTACACTCGTTAGCTTACCACGAAAATCAAAAAAGAAACGAGCATTATCCGCGTCACATTCAATTGTGATACAAACATAATTTTCAACATATACGTCTAAACTATGCTGAAGCATCGAGAAAAATTGATTCGTCCATGTACATACAGTCTCATCTAAGTGAGATAAGTTATGTAATTTCCCTAATACTTCGTACTCCAATAAGCACGGCTGCTGTTTCCAATTATATGTTAAAATCCACTCTGAAAATAAAGGCATTGATAGCCCCATCAGATTGGATTCTTGTCTCGCTTCTTGGACAAAACGATCGATGAGACTATGAATTTCTTCCACTTTTCCAAGGGAAAGGTTTCCTTTCACCATCTGCATACGATTGAGCCAATCATGTCTTGAATGGCGCAATGCATCTATAATTGTCCATTTTTCATTCATTTAGATACCCCTTAATATAGAAAAACTCTAACCTGCACTCAGGTTAGAGTTTTCCGTGAGTTCTTATGCTTCTTGAGCAACAGGATATACGCTCACTTGTTTGCGGTCACGACCAAGACGCTCAAAGCGTACTACGCCGTCAACTTTCGCGTATAAAGTGTCATCGCCACCACGACCAACGTTAACACCTGGATAAATTTTTGTACCGCGTTGACGGTAAAGAATTGAACCACCTGTAACCGTTTGACCATCTGCGCGTTTAGCACCAAGACGTTTTGACTGAGAGTCACGACCGTTCTTTGTACTACCTACACCTTTCTTAGATGCGAAAAACTGAAGATCTAATCTTAACATACGTTACACCTCCTGCACTTTTTCTATTAAACGGATATACTTTCCGTAATCAAGTTCGATCGTCTTAAGCGAAACAACTAATCCTTCTAAAAGCGTTTGTGCTTTTTCTGCTGTATGAACGTCTAAATCATTAGGCAATTCATACGTTAAGAATCCGCCATCACTTCCGAGTTCAATAGTTGCTTGCACATTACAAAGTTCTTCCACTGCATTTATAGAACCAAACACAACCGCTGTAGTTCCAGCACAGACAAGGTCTTGTCCATGTGGCGCATAATCGGCATGTCCAGTCATTTTAAATGATTGGATACTTCCTAATTTCGTGCGACTTATCGTAATTTTAATCATGTTAACCAGAATTAAGCGTTGATAGCTTCAACAACTAGCTTAGTGTAAGGTTGACGATGACCTTGTTTCTTACGATTGTTCTTTTTCGCTTTGTATTTGAAAACGATAATTTTCTTAGCGCGACCTTGTTTTTCAACTTTCGCAGTAACTGTTGCACCTTCTACAACTGGGCTACCAACTTTAACGTTTTCGCCACCAACGAAAAGAACTTTGTCAAAAGTAACAGTTTCACCAGCTTCAACATCTAATTTTTCAATGTAGATTGCTTGACCAGCTTCAACTTTAATTTGTTTTCCACCTGTTTCGATAATTGCGTACATACTTGCACCTCCTCTTAATTACTAAGACTCGCCAAAAACGAGGTAGACATAAATGCCTTTAGGGAACCTGTCTTGTGCGGTTGTAGCATATAGCCGTTTAGGTGCTATAAACTATAACATAAAGATGTTATCATGAATCATAGACGGTTGTCAATAAATGTTCTGCTAACTATTTTTTCCGCTCTACAATTTCTTTTTTACTTCCAAAACGAACGATAGCATACTTTTCGATATTATCATCTTTGAAATAAATTTCAAATGGAATATTTTTTTGTAATTCTTTTTGCAAAAACTGTTTTTGCAGTTCTTTAGGCGCAGCGATTAATACCGCTTCATCTTCTATATTGCCATATGTGATTAGTTCTCTCTCTAACTCATACGCAATTGTTTCATGCGACATCACATAACCCGTCGCTTTGCAAGGTACACACTCTTTTAATAATACGTCCCGTAAAGAATGCTTTTTACGTTTACGTGTCATTTCCAAAATCCCTAGCTCCGTAAAGCCGAGCACCCTTGTATATGTGCGGTCATCTTGCATAGCAGCTATAAGACATTCTCTTACCTTTTCTTTATCTTCTCTTTTTTTCATATTAATAAAATCAATTAATATCATACCACCAATATCACGAAGTCTTAATTGGCGTGCAATTTCTTCAGCTGCCATCTCATTTGTGCGAAGTACTGTATCTTGTAAATTTTGTTTTCCCGTAAACTTGCCCGTATTCACATCAATTACAGTCATCGTCTCCATTTGTTCTACAATTAAATAAGCACCATTTGGAAGCCACACAATTTTTTGGAGTGCTTTCTCAATTTCACGCTCTATTCCAAAATGGTTAAACATCGAAGACTTTTCATTATAAAAAGATACTTTTTCTTTTCCAACTTTGTCTTCTAATTCTTTTACTATACTTCTTGTATCTACAACTACTTTTTCAATGGTTTCAATTGGATTCTCTTGAAATACACGATCTAAAAAGGTCGCCGGTCGATGAAGTAATAACGGCGCCTTTCCTTGGCCCTCTTTTCTTTTTAACTCTTCATACAACTGTTGTAACCCTTGCATTTCAGCTTGTATTTCTTCAATTGCTCCTTTTTCAGAAGCAGAGCGGAAAATGTATCCCCCCGTTCCCTCTATTTCAATTTGGAGTAACTGTTGTCTTCTTTTATTATTTTTTATTTTTCGAGAAACAGCGCGCATCTCATCAAACGGCATATAAACGACATATTTCCCGGTAAATTCTATATTCGCTGTCAATTTAGGCCCTTTCGTATCAATTGCCTCTTTCACAACTTGTACGAGTATCGCTTGCCCTTCATGTATACGATAAGAAGATGGTACATCATCGTATGAAAGGTAAGCATGTTTTTCTAAACCGATGTTTACAAAAGCTGCATTCATTCCAGCAATTGTTCTTACGACACGTCCAACATAAATATACCCAACAATCTCTTGCTCTTCATTACGTTTCCATAAAAACTCAACAATTTTTTTCTTCTCTTCAATTGCAACGCGCTTTTCCGAACCAGCGTAATTCACATATAACGTTTTCAAAATTATTTCCTCACTTTATAATCTTCTTTGCTTTTACAATAATAAAAGGTTAGTGCTATCGTCAACACTAACCGATTAATTCTTCAACTGATGAAGTTGTTCGTTTTTCAGTAAAATATGCATAGAGCAATTCATTTTCATCCAATGTGTAATGCTCTTTATATTTTCCACGGACGATAATAGAATGCTTATATCCTCTACGAAATTTTGTAAAGATCGTATATAAACGATCTTCCGTTTGCACTTCAATAGGTGCAATCTTTTCGATTCCTCTTTTGTTTCCATAATAACGTTCTAATAAAAAACGCATAAATGCATACCGTCTTTGTTTCCACTCTTGATATAATGACACTGCTAAAAATATGAGTAGTATCCACATCATAATATTGTTACTATTCCAGAGTAACTGCCATCCTAATATTACACCAAAAAAAACACATGACAATTGCATCATCTTTTCATGTGCTTGTAAATAAGGGAAACGATATGATAATACATTAAACAATACTTTCCCGCCATCTAACGGCCAAATAGGGAGTAAATTAAATGCTAAAATAATTATATTATTCCACATAAAGAAATAATATAAATCTGTATTCAGCCAACCGACTTCGAACAACATATAACCTACCAGCATCATCCAAACATGTTGAATCGGTCCTGCAATTACGACAACAAGTTCCTCTTTCAATGACTTATTACCATGTTCCTCAAGCTCGGCCACGCCACCAAACGGCAAAAGTTGAATTCTTTTTATACGCCAATTATAGTGTGCTGCTGCAAAAGCATGCCCAAGTTCATGAATAAGAACAATACAAAATAACAGTAGTAACTCTTTAAAACGCGCAGTAAAAATACCAATGACAATAATAACCCAAAATAATGGATGCACGGAAATTTTCGTTAAAACGTCCCTATATTTAATCAAATGATATCACCTGGATCGGATCAATAAATTTTTCATTCTTTTTTATCGCGAAATAAAACTTTCCATTTTTATCATTTGTATCATTACTCACCGTTCCAATTTTTTGTTTCTTTGAAACGTAATCATATAATTTCACTGACATATCGTTTAAGTTTGCATACCATGACTCCGTACCATCTGCATGTTGAATTTGAACTGTATTTCCAAGTTCCTCTTTCTTGCCTGCAAAAACAACTAACCCTTCATTTACTGACTCCACTTTTGCATTTGTAGCTGTTTGGACAAATACACCTTGGCCATTTTTTTGAAACCCTTGCATTACCTTTCCAGAAGCAGGAATTGCATAATCCTTTTGCTGAATACTTCCTTCTTTTTTCTCGTTCGGCGAATAGAATACGAGCGGTTTTCCAAATTGCTTTTCATACCATTTCGCTACAGTAGCAAACTGAAATTCCTCTTTCATCACTTTTTCTGTAACAGCTTTAGCTCCATTGAATGAAGAAGGAGCATTCTTATATAAAATAGCAACCGAAAGAACTAATATTGCTGATAATAAAACTTTGAAGAAAAAGACTTCCTTTCGAAATAAAGGATGCATTTCCTTTTCTCCATCTTCAATAAATACCGCTTCACTATCGAAATTCCCTCCGTTAAAATACTGCTCTTCCTCCATCCTTTCTTGCTCGGCCTTCCTTTTTGCAATCCGCTTTTTAATTTCTTCTACGCGTCTATTCTTCATACTGTCTCCTTTCTTTCGTTAAGCTAATTTCATTAGAAACAGTTGTATACAGTTTGTACATATGTATGAGCTAAGAAAGAAAGATATTCGTGTGAAGAAAAAAGAAAGCACCTCGCATATGTGCGAAGTGCTCTTAACGGATTCCAAAGAAGTTTTTCACCTTTGCAAATACCGATACCTTTTCTTGTTCAAATGCTTGTAATGGTACATTCTCACCTAACAAGCGTCTTGCAATATTACGATAAGCCAACGCTGCTTTTCCGCTTGGTTGCAACGCCACAGGTTCACCTGTATTTGTAGCTCGAATAACTTCATCGTCATCTTCGACAACACCAAGAAGCTCGATTGACAATGTACGTACAATTTCATCAACATCTAACATATCCTGTTCATGAAGCATATGACTACGTACACGGTTAATAACAAGTTTCGGTGGTTCAATATCCTCTTTTTCTAAAAGCCCAATAATACGATCCGCATCGCGCATTGAGGATACTTCTGGAGTCGTAACAACGATTGCTTTATCCGCACCAGCTACCGCATTTTTAAATCCCTGCTCAATCCCCGCAGGACAATCGATTAATATGTAATCATAATCTTGACGTAATACTTGTATTAATTCATCCATTTGTTCAGGTGTTACCGCTGATTTATCACTCGTTTGTGCTGCAGGTAATAAATAAAGATCATCAAAACGTTTGTCTTTAATAAGAGCCTGAGGTAAACGGCAACGCCCTTCAACGACATCAACAAGATCAAATACAATACGATTTTCCAGCCCCATTACTACGTCTAAATTTCGAAGACCGATATCTGTGTCAATTAAGCACACTTTCTTTCCAGATAACGCTAGGGCCGTACCAATGTTCGCAGATGTAGTAGTTTTACCTACTCCGCCTTTTCCAGATGTAATTACTATTGCCTCTCCCACAGCTATACAATTCCCCTTTCTAACTTTGTTAAATTAGGTCTAAGATGAGTGAGAAGTTGCAGGCGATCGACAACAATGTGATTGTTCTCATTAATATACGCACATTCTGCCGCCTCCGCTCCGTCTTCTTTCTCTTCCGGAGCCCGCATTGCCACATCACTAATTCGAAGTTGCATCGGGTTCATAACAGATGCAGCGATTACAGCATCCGAATCCCCATAATACCCAGCATGTGCAATTCCTCTTAATGATCCTACGACAAAAATATTCCCCCCAGCGATAACCGTTCCGCCTGGATTAACATCTCCAATTAACAACAAATTTCCTTTTACATGTAAAACTTGTCCAGAGCGAACAATTTTGGAAATAGGGACAATTTCTGTTTCTTCTTTCCAAGCTATTGCTTCTGCTTTAGTGATAACATCACTTTCAATTGAATCCACAACAAGATTCTTTTTATTACGAATTAACGTACGAATCTCTTCTTGTTGGACTTCTGTTAAATAACGATTTCCTACTTTCACATGCACTTCAATTAAAGAGCGCCCATCACCATCGTAGTAATGTGTAGAAAGTTTTTCGTCTAATTCCACCAATAATTCTGAGAATGAACAACAATCATCTAAATGAAGCGTTATCCCATCTTTTGTCCCTTTTATCGTTACATTTTGTTGCTTTTTTTCTTCCACTAAAGTTCACCCCACCGATTCAATTCGACATAAAATTAGAAAATCCTTTTTTCTTTTTCTTCCATCGCTTTTGAAAGACGCACTATATATCGTCTCAGTGGGAAACAAACTATCAATAAGAAAATAGCATTTAACAATAAAGTAGAAAGGAGACGATCTGTGAAAAAGACATACGCTGGCATATGAGTACGTCCTAATAAAGTTAAGAATCCATACACATAATACTCTAGTGCTACAACGCTAGCTAATATGATAGAAACAACAATAAATAAATTCAATTGTAGTACTTTCATCACACTATATACTAAATAAGCTAAAATCGGATAAGCAAAAATATATATCCCGACAAGTTCTGTGTATACGGTATCAAATAAGAAGCCAAATAATAGTCCGTAATAAATCCCTTGGACCGGACTATAATACACTGTAATAAAACATAAGACAATTATAAAGAAATGCGGTGCTGCTATGCTGTCTTTCCAAAACACATCCGTTGGAACAACAGTAGCAAACATATTTTCAAATAGAAACACAAAAAGGAGCAAAAGAGGAAGAGCTGCTCTTTTTAATATCTTCATCATCTCTTCTTCTCCTCCTATTCTAATGGCGCTGAAGGTGTTGCACGTTTAGCAACCGTAATATGCTCTACGTCATTTAAATCAGCGGCAGGTTTTACATAAGCTGTTTTTGTTAAGCCATATGCATCCGGCTGAACTTCAACGATTTTTCCAATTACAAGACCTTTCGGGAAAATATCACCCAGTCCAGATGTTACAACTAGTTGATCTTTCTCTACCGGTGCATCAGAGCCAATCTTTGTGAAAAGAAGTAATTGCTTTTCTTTGTCATAACCTTCAATCAATCCAAAGATTTTCTCTTGCCCTTGTACAATAGCAGAAACGCGATTTGTTCGGCTCATAGAACTTAGTAATTCTACTGACGATGTAAACTGAGATACACTTTTCACTCTTCCAACTAACCCTTGTGAAGTTACTACAGCCATATCTTTTTTAATTCCTTGCTGTGCCCCTTTATCAATTCCAATTAAATCGTACCATTTATCTGGATTACGAGAAACAACAGTAGCTGGAATTTCAGTATACCCGCTATTTAACTCTTTTTTACCAGTTAGCTCTTGTAGCTTCTTGTTATCATCTTCTAATTGTTTTACTTTCCCTGATAGACCTGCATAATTATCTAATTTTGCTTTTAATTCTTTATTCTCTTCATACGTGCGCTTTACATCCTCTACATTTTCGAAGAATCCAGCTACGTATTTCGCTGGCTTTTGGAATACACGTTCTACAACACCGACAGTATCTTTAACAAACTGCTCTGGCCATGTTAAACTGTTCCGTTCTTTCAATGAGATTCCAATCAATGCCACGAGAAGAATAATACTAACCAACAAAACAATTAATCTTTTGTTTAAGAAAAACTGTGGCACGTTCACACCCTCTTAATTTCACTGATTTTTATTTTGCAATATTATCGAGCAGCAGTTTTGAAAAGATCGATATTGTCTAATGCTTTACCTGTTCCAATTGCTACGCAATCTAATGGATCTTCTGCAACAAGAACTGGCATTTTCGTTTCTTCACTAATTACTTTATCTAAATTACGTAGTAATGCCCCGCCACCTGTTAATACGATACCGCGGTCCATAATATCAGCCGCTAATTCAGGTGGAGTTTTTTCTAACGTATTTTTAACTGATTCTACAATCGCATCTACTGTATCTTTTAATGCATCTGCAATTTCTTCTGGCTGAATTAGTACTGTTTTTGGTAAACCACTTACTAAATCACGACCGCGAATTTCCATAGGCTCGATACCTTCGGGCTCGCCTGCAGAACCAATTTCTAATTTTAATGCTTCAGCTGTTCTTTCACCGATCATTAAGTTATAGCTTTTCTTAATGTACTGAATGATTGAATCGTCCATATCATCACCAGCAACACGGACTGACTGGCTTGTTACAATACCACCTAGAGAAATAATTGCAACTTCTGTTGTACCACCACCGATATCAACAACCATACTACCAGTTGGTTCCCAAACAGGTAAGTTTGCACCAATTGCTGCTGCAAATGGCTCTTCGATAGGATAAGCATCACGAGCACCCGCTTGACGAGTCGCATCGATTACTGCACGTCTTTCTACAGCTGTAATACCAGATGGTACACATACCATTACATACGGCTTACGTGAGAAGAAACCGTTTGATTTTTGAGCTTGTTGAATGTAATATTTCATCATTGTTGCAGTTGTTTCGTAATCAGCAATTACACCGTCTTTCATCGGGCGAAGTGCCACAACGTTCCCTGGTGTACGACCAATCATTTGTTTTGCGTCGCTACCTACAGCAACGATTTGTTTCGTATCAGTTTGTAACGCCACTACTGAAGGTTCACGTAAAACTACACCTTTTCCTTTTACATATACAAGCGTGTTCGCAGTTCCTAAGTCTATTCCAAGATCGCGAGTAAATCCACCAAATCCAAACATATTATTTATCTTCCTTTCTTGTTTTCACGGACTCATTTTTTCTTAATTTATATTATAAAAACAGTACGTTTTTTATATCTTTATCCTTTTTGTAGATAAATTTCTACAAAAAACTCATAAATCACATTATAAAACAAAATAAGTAAAAAGCATAGTCTTAAATATGACCTTTTTCCTTTAAACTCACGAATTTATGGTCACCTATTATAATATGATCAAGCACTTCAATTCCGATAATCTGGCCGCATTCTACTAAGCGTTTTGTTACTTCAATATCTTCACGGCTCGGCGTGGGATCTCCTGAGGGATGATTATGAAGACATATGATAGAGGCTGCTGCACGACGGAAGGCTTCTTTAAAAACCTCCCTCGGGTGTACAATTGACGTGTTTAAACTTCCAATAAAGATCGTTTGCCTATGTATAACTTGATTTTTTGTATTTAAATATAAACAAACAAAATGCTCTTGTTGTAAAAAACGCATTTCTTCCATCATGTATTTCGCACAATCTTCTGGACTTCGAATACTATATCTATTTTGATATTCTAAACGTACCATTCTTCTGCCTAGTTCAAAGGCTGCCATAAGTTGCGATGCCTTTGAAATCCCAATACCATGTATACTAATTAGCTCTTCTAATGTTGCATCTTTCAACATACGTAAGCCATCAAATTGGTGTAAAATTTTATCTGACAACTTTAAAACTGTTTCTTCTTTAGAACCTGTTCTGAGTAACACTGCGAGAAGCTCTCGATTTGATAAACTTCCAGCACCTTCTAACAATAAACGCTCCCGTGGCTGTTCTTCTCTTACAACATCACGAATACCGTTCATCTCTCCACCCCTTTATTTGTTCTCTCAAAGAAAACCCCATGCAATTTTACGCATGGGTTACATCAATATCAAATTGTTTTAATTCCCGAACGAGACGTGCAATTGGTAAGCCAACTACACTATAGTAGTCCCCTTGGATATTTTGAACGAAAATAGATCCTTTACCTTGAATCCCATAACTACCGGCTTTATCAAGAGGTTCTTTCGACGCGACGTATGTATCAATTTCCTCTTCTGTTAACTCCCAAAATGTAACTTCTGTACGCTCATAAAAAGTAACCGTTTTTTCTTTTGCTATAATCGCAACACCTGTATACACTTCATGTGTTTTCCCTGATAGTAATTGTAACATCTCTTTCGCCTCATCCTCATTAGAAGGCTTACCAAGAATACGCGACTCATATGTAACAATTGTATCTGCACCTAACACAATGTGATCACTATTATTTTCTGCCACCGCTGATGCTTTTTGCAAAGCAAGCGACATTACAATATCAGAAGGCGATGAATATGCACCAATTGTTTCCTCTACTTCACTTACAACGATTTCAAATGGCACACTAGCTAACTCAAGCAATTCCTTCCTCCGAGGTGATCCTGAAGCTAAAATTATTTTTCTCATATTTTCTCCTTCCTTTCTCACATGAAGCAGAACAATTTATATTAATCGTATCAAAGGAATAGTTTGCCCACAAATGAAAGAAATATTAATTTCTCTAACTAAAATAACACTTCTTTATTGCATACGATTATATTCCCATCATAGAGAAAGCACTTTGCTCTAAATTCAAAAGAAAAGAAAGAAGTACATGTACTTCTTTCTTACTCATTTTATTATCCTATCATTTCACTTTCTACGAAACAATTTTTTCATACGAGAGTAAACCATCAATAATAACTTGATTTAATTTCGCCAAAGATTCCTTATCCATCTTCCCATCTTTTACTGTTTGTACAGCTACCGACGTATACATATACAGTTTCTTTGCTTCTTCTCGTTTCATACTTTCCCCTTCTTTTTCAACCTTTTTCCATTCTTTTTCAATTGCTTCTATATCTTTTGGGCTGCTTTTTCCACCAACTTGTACGCTAGAAGCATATTTTGCTAAATGAGTGTATAATGGCTGCACTTTTGTTAAAAATGTCCCTACTTCTTTATCATCTTTCAGCAATGCTTTATCTGTTATATCCCAGCTCTTTTTTAAAACGGAGACACCATCATTTTTATACTTAGTCATTAATTGATTTATAGACTGTTCATCGCTAGCAATACCAACAACTATTGCATACTTATCACCGCTCGGTCTCAAAGCACCAATGCCCCCATTGCCTTTCCATTCTTCAAGAGCTGCCTGTCCCTTTTCTTCAGAAGAATAAAGCCCACCTTGAACAAAAAATAATTTCATCGGATCCAATGACGTTCCTGCCTGTGCTTTTTGTTTTTCTTCTTTCGGTGCTGGTGTTTGTTCTGCCGTTCCACCCACCCTTGATTCTCCATTTCCAGTCGGCCTTGAAGCTGTCACTTCACTTCCTCCTGTCGTTCCTTGTCCAGTAAGTAAATGAAGCATCCCCATTCCAAACGCCGTACCGATAATGATTGCAGTTGCAACGATTACAATTAATGTATTACTCCACTTCTTTCGGTATTTTTCCACAGACATTGATTTCGCTTTTTGAAACGGAACAACATTTTTCGGTCGTTCACTTTCTACTACCATCCATTCAAATTCATCTTTCTTTTTTTCCTCATACTTCGCTTCTGTTCCATTCACTTTCACTGAGATCGTTCGTGATTGCTTGTCCATACACTCACACCTCACCTCTTATCGTTGTCCGCATCATATCATATTCATTTCATAAAAAAACGAGATATTTGTCAGAGGAATTCGCCAAATAACCCTATATATTTATCTTATATGTATGCATTTGACTTCATTTGTAGAACAAAAAAACTAGATAGCAAAGACTATCTAGTTTTTCTCGCGAATATATTTTCGTACTTCAGAAATGAAATAAAGAGAACCCGTTATGATAAAAACATCATTTTCTGCTATCATTTCAACTTTTGTATCAATTGCCTCTTTCCAATTTTCAAAAACTAATTTTGATTCTTTCTGTGAATATGATGCAAGCTTATCAGCAGAAATAGCACGATCAAAGGCGAATGTTGTAAAAATAATTTCATCTGCAATGGTTTCTAATTGACCTACCATGTTATGTAATTGTTTATCACCAAGGGCAGTAAATAACACTATTACATTTTTATCTTTGTAATGCGCTTCTACTGTTTTCACAAGGCTTTCGATACCTTCTGGATTATGAGCACCATCTATAATAATATCCGGGTTACTTTGCAACTTTTCAAAGCGCCCAATCCAATATGCTTCCAGTAATCCCGTTCTTATTTCCTCTTCTTCAATTAAAAATGATAAATATGTTTTTACATACATTACTGCCATAAGTGCTAACGCTGCATTTCCTACTTGATGAATGCCTTTCATTGAGATTTGCAAATCTTCAAATGCGGAAAAAGGACAAGTAAAATCAAACTGTTCCCCATCTTCATTAGACTGTTTATGTAACGCTGTAAAATGCTTGCTAAGTTCGTATAAGTTTGCATGGTTTTCCTTTGCAACATTTTGAATGACTTGCAAAGCTTCTTCATCTTGTACACCAGTAATTACCGGCACGCCAGACTTAATAATCCCCGCCTTTTCATATGCAATTTCCCCTAGTGTATTTCCTAAAATATGCATATGATCGTGACCGATATTCGTAATAATCGTGAGGACAGGGTGTATAACATTGGTAGAGTCAAAACGTCCACCAAGCCCTGTTTCAAATAAAACAACATCACAGAAATTGACTTTACCGAAATAGCAAATCGCCATAACAGTAATAATTTCAAACTCTGTCGCTTCCCCTAAATCCGTTTCATCTAGTTTTTCAACGACTGGTTTTACCATCTTTACAAGTTCAGTAATCTCTTCGTCTGCAATTGGTGTTCCATTCACACTAATGCGTTCATTAAATGATTCGATGTAAGGAGAGGTAAACGTTCCTACCTTATATTTCGCGCCTTCTAACATGTAACGCATATATGTTAACGTTGAACCTTTTCCATTTGTACCAGCAAGATGAACACATTTTATATGACGCTCTGGATTTCCAAGTTCTTCTAACATCCATCTCATTCTTTCTAATCCTGGTTTAATTCCAAATTTCAATCGGCTATGGATCCACCCTATCGCTTCTTCGTATGTATGTATCACGTATGTTTTTCCCCTTTCAAAAGACAACTTTCATAGTTCTATTATACGCAAAGAAAAGAGACTCACCAATATAGTGAGTCTCTAAAAACATTTTTACTTTTCAAGATCTGCTAGACGTTGACGAACTGCTTCGCGTTTTTCTAGGTAATCTTGCTCTTTCGCACGCTCTCCTTCAATAACCGCTGCAGGAGCTTTCGCTACGAAACCTTGGTTAGAAAGTTTCTTCTGTACACGTTCTACTTCTTTATCGAACTTCTCAAGTTCTTTCTCAAGACGAGCTCTCTCTTCATCAAGATTGATAAGATCAGCTAACGGTAAGAATAACTCTGCACCTGATACGATTGCAGTCATTGCTTTTTCTGGCGCTTGTAAGTCCGTTTGAATTGTTAATTCGCTTGGGTTACAGAAACGCTCAATGTAAGAGCTGTTTTTCGTAAGTTGAGCAAGTACAGCCTCATCTTTTGCTTTAATTTGCATTTGAACTTTTTTGCTCATTGGCGTATTTACTTCTGCACGGATGTTACGAACAGAGCGAATGATATCAACTAGAAGGTGCATTTCTGCCGCAGTTTCCGTATCTTGTAAATCTTCGCGAACTGTTGGCCACGCAGCTACTGTAATAGACTCGCCTTCATGCGGTAAATGTTGCCAAATTTTCTCTGTTACGAATGGCATGAATGGGTGTAATAGACGCATTGTTTGATCTAATACGTAAGCTAAAATAGAACGAGTTGTTTTCTTAGCTGCTTCATCTTCACCGTATAGTGGAAGTTTCGCCATTTCAATATACCAATCACAGAAATCGTCCCAAATGAAGTTGTATAATGAACGACCAGCTTCACCGAACTCATATTTATCCATGTTACGTGTTACGCTTTCGATTGTTTCGTTTAAGCGAGTTAAGATCCACTTATCTGCTACTGATTTTTCACCAGTTAAATCGATTTCTTCATACTTCATATCATCCATGTTCATTAATACGAAACGTGATGCGTTCCAAATTTTATTAATGAAGTTCCAAGTAGATTCTACTTTTTCCATGCTGAAACGTAAATCTTGACCTGGTGCACTTCCTGTTGATAAGAAGAAACGCATTGCATCTGCACCGTACTTCTCGATAACATCCATTGGGTCAATACCGTTACCAAGAGATTTACTCATCTTACGACCTTGCTCGTCACGAACTAAACCGTGAATTAATACATCTTTAAATGGACGCTCTCCTGTAAACTCTAAACCTTGGAAAATCATACGAGATACCCAGAAGAAGATGATATCATAACCCGTTACTAGTGCATCTGTTGAATAGTAACGTTTGAAATCTGCTGAATCTTCATTTGGCCAACCAAGTGTTGAGAATGGCCATAACGCTGAACTGAACCATGTATCAAGTACGTCGTTATCTTGATTCCAGTTTTCAATATCTGCTGGTGCTTCTGTACCTACGTATACTTCACCAGTTTCTTTATGGTACCAAGCCGGAATACGGTGTCCCCACCATAATTGACGAGAAATACACCAGTCATGAATATTTTCCATCCAACGTAAATATGTGTTTTCAAAACGCTCTGGTACGAACGTTACTTTTTCTTCTTCTTTTTGTTGAAGCGCTACTGCTTTTTCAGCAAGTGGAGCCATTTTTACGAACCACTGTGTTGATAAATAAGGCTCAACAACTGCACCGCTACGCTCACTATGACCTACTGAATGCATATGTGGCTCGATTTCTACTAATACGCCAGCTTCTTGTAAGTCTTTTACTAATTCTTTACGGCATTCGAAACGATCCATACCGTTATACTTACCAGCTTTTTCGTTCATTGTTCCATCTTCGTTCATTACTAATATGCGTGGTAAGTCATGACGATTACCTACTTCAAAGTCATTCGGGTCATGAGCTGGTGTAATTTTTACAACGCCCGTTCCGAAATCTTTTTCTACGTACTCATCAGCAATAATCGGAATCTCACGGCCTACGATTGGAAGTGTAACTGTTTTTCCGATTAAATGTTTGTAACGATCGTCTTCTGGATGAACTGCTACTGCTGTATCACCAAGCATCGTTTCTGGACGAGTTGTCGCAAGACGAATGTGACCAGAACCATCTGTTAACGGATAGTTCATATGGTAGAATGCACCTTGAACTTCTTTATGAATTACTTCAATATCAGAAAGAGCTGTACGTGTTGCTGGATCCCAGTTGATGATATATTCACCACGGTAAATTAAGCCTTTTTCGTATAATTGAACGAATACTTTATTAACCGCATCTGATAAACCTTTGTCTAATGTGAATCGTTCACGAGAATAGTCTAGTCCTAAACCAACTTTCCCCCATTGTTGACGAATGTGAGAAGCGTACTCTTCTTTCCACTCCCAAGCTTTTTCAAGGAATTTTTCACGGCCAAGATCGTAACGTGAAATACCTTCTTCACGAAGTTTTCCTTCTACTTTCGCTTGTGTTGCGATACCAGCATGGTCCATTCCTGGAAGCCATAGTACATCGTATCCTTGCATACGCTTCGTACGAGTTAAAATATCTTGAAGAGTTGTATCCCAAGCATGACCTAGGTGTAACTTACCAGTTACGTTCGGAGGTGGAATTACAATTGTATACGGTTGTTTCTTCTCGTCTCCTGTTGCTTCAAAATATTTGCCTTCAAGCCACCATTGATAAAGGCCTTCTTCAACGGACATATGATCATATTTAGTTGGTAAATTCTTTTCCGTGTTTGACATTATTTTCCCTCCTTAAAATAAAAAATGTCCCTCATCCAAAAAGGACGAGGGACATCGCGGTACCACCTTTATTTACAAACAAATTCATAATTTGCTTATACTCTTAATTTGATAACGGACAAATCCGTCTTTTCCTAATAAGAACTATTCCGTTCAGAAAAGATGCTCCAGGGCTACCTTCTAACATAACTATCTAGAGAATCTCTCAGCTAATGATTCTCCTCTCTGAAGACGTTTCATGTTATACTCTTCCCCTTCAAGGCATTTATATGATTGTTAATTATTATATACAATAGTGTAAAAAACGAAACCTTATTCGTCAAGATAAATTTAAAACTACAGCTTTTCGTGCAAAAAAAGAAGATAAGTAGAATCCTCTACTTATCTTCTTTCCCCCGCTATTTGCGGGCAGTAAGACCTCCACCTCAAAACTCAGCTGAAGCAAAGAAGTTAGATGGGAGCCCTGCTGCCCGTAAACGCCCAATTGGTGAAGGCTAATCATCAGCGGAGAATGCCTTTACTTTATCCGTTCCCTTGCTGGGCAGCTTGTAATTGCGACAGGAAATATTCTATATTGCTAACGAGCCAATGCGATTGTTGCAAACTCTTTACTCCGCGCAGTTCATTTTCCTCGTTGCGATTATCTCTTCTTTTCTTATAAGACTGGATTTGCCGAATAAATTGCGATGGATACGTCATATACGCAAACATAAGTAGTTGCTCTTCTTTCGTAAAAGGGAAATTTTTTTGATACATTTGAAACCATTCAAACCGATCACTTCTTGCGATTGGATATGTGTTTAAAGACCGTGAATAAAAACCTACTATATCTTGCACAGGCGTTGCAAACTTCGATTTTTCTAAACTAATAAAATAGCCATTCCGCTCATAGTCAAATAAAAAATGATTAAGTGACACATTACCATGCACAAAAGTAATACGCGTTTTCTCTTTTTCTTTCATCGCATCGTTCCACTCATTTAATTGCTTCGTTGCAAATTCACGCGCTCTCATTACATGATGATAGTACGTACAATATTGCAATTCAAACGGGGACATATACCATTTTGATTCAGATTCTACGAGAAACTCTTCTAACATCTCACCATCATTTTCCCAACGATCGGATATACTTGTATAATGTTTTTCTAAATCTTCTTCCGTATACGTTTCTTCCTTCACAGTTTTTTGATGCAACGTTCCAAGTGTCTGAAACATTTTATGGTATTGATCATTGTCATCACCGTTTCCTTCTGCACGTTCTAACCAAGGCATTAAATAATAATTATACGTCCCGTCACTTAAAATATAACTTCCATCCGTCGCATGATATATAGGTACATAATTTGAAAAACCTTTCTCCTTCAAATATTGAATATGATGCAGAAAGTTATTCCGCTCTAACTTTCTGCCTTCTATTTTCTTGAGTGCATATGGACCTTGATTCGTATAAATTTTCATTACATTTCCGTGCTCTTCCATATGCTGCGTATCCAATCTATATTGCCTCACGATAGGTTCATAGTGATTTCGCAACTCAATATCCATACGAATAACCCTTTCTATTCAAAACATAGCCTCTAAGAAAGGAAGTGAGTGAAAACACTCACTTCCTTATTTCGTCTTTACCCTTGAAACGGGAATATAAATAATTTGCCCCGTATTTAAAAATATATCTTCTGTTTGATTGACACGGTGTAAATTTTGTACAGACGTTTCATAACGGTCTGCAATAGATTCAATTGTATCCCCTTCTTGCACGAAATACATTCTTAACTTTGTAAATTCTTCTTCCGGTTCTTTCGTAAATAGTTTTGTTAAATAAAGCGCATTTTCATCTCGCTGTGAGTACTCTTCTTCTTGTTCTTCCTGCTTTTTCGCTTTTTCTTTCTTGAAATCTTTTCGTCCGAACAGTTCAAATTGTGGCGTTGTTTCTTGCTCCTCTTCACGTTCCACAAATTCATGTTCTTCTATTTTCTCTTCTTCTAATTCCTGCTCTTTTCTTTCCTCTAATTGGAACGGTTCAAATGCGTAATCTTCCCACTCATCTGATTCCTTATATGCTGGTTCTTCTACATGCGGCGCCGGTCTATTTTCATCCTCTTGCGCTGAATCTTCTTCTAACTCAGCATACACCGTTTCTTCCTCTTCAACTTCATCCTCGCTTCTCTCTTCATCACACAAACCGGTAATAGATATATCCGCTAATAATTGTAAGCAACCATTTTCCTTTAATTCATAATCAAATTCCTCGATTGATACATATAGCTCTTCAATTACTTTCACTCGATTCCTCGGAATTGATATTTCAAGTGGAAAGGAATGAACAAGTTCATTAACCCCATCTTCTCTTGTTTCTACATAATCAATTGACTTTGCTGGCGATAGTTCTCTTAATGAATACGCTGAATCATCTTTTCGTGCAACATACTCTCCCGTTAAATCTAATTGTCCTCTCACGATTACTTCATGATCAAGCTCTTCTATCTCAACGTCTGGATCTAACGAAATTGACAAAAGTTCTTCGACTTCCTGTCCTTTTTGGAACCACACAGATTCTTTTAATGAAAATCGTAATGAATGATCTGCAGCCACTTCTTTTCCCCCTCCCAAACTATATGTCATTACAGATTTATGTGCGGAAAGCTTACTTTATGAATAAAAAAAATCGCTCCCCTTACGGAGAGCGATTTTCTCTAATACATTACGCTTTTAATTTTGACATTGCAATTTCAGCTGCTGCAATCGTCGCTTCAATATCTGCATCACTATGTGCTGTCGATAAGAATAAACCTTCGAATTGAGATGGCGGTAAGAATACACCTTGTTCTACCATTTCACGATAGTAAGCCGCAAAGAATTCTAAGTTTGAAGATTTTGCTGCATCGTAATTAATAACGGGTTCATCTGTAAAGAAAATACCAATCATAGAGCCTGCACGGTTAATATGGTGCGGAATGCCATGTTTTTCAGCTGCTTTACGTAATCCAGCTTCTAACATTTCAGCTTTACGCTCAAATTCTACATATGATTCTGGCGTTAACTGTACTAACGTTTCATAACCTGCCGCCATTGCAAGTGGGTTACCTGATAAAGTACCAGCTTGGTAAATCGGTCCGCTTGGCGCAACTTGGCGCATAATTTCCGCTTTACCACCGTATGCTCCTACTGGTAAACCACCACCGATTACTTTACCTAAGCATGTTAAATCAGGCGTTACGCCATAATAACCTTGGCCACAATTATAAGCTACTCGGAATCCTGTCATTACTTCATCAAAAATAAGCAATGCACCGTTTTGTTCTGTTACTTCACGAAGACCTTCTAAAAATCCAGGCTGCGGAGGAACAACCCCCATATTTCCTGCTACTGGTTCTACAATTACACAAGCAATATCATCACCGAATTGTTCAAACGCGTATTTTACGCTTTCTAAATCGTTATAAGCTACTGTAATCGTATTTTTCGCTACACCTTCTGGTACACCAGGACTATCTGGTAAACCTAAAGTCGCCACACCAGAACCAGCTTTAATTAATAACGAATCACCATGACCGTGGTAACAACCGATAAATTTCAAGATTTTATTACGACCTGTATAACCACGAGCTAAACGTAGTGCACTCATTGTTGCTTCCGTTCCAGAGTTAACCATACGCACAATCTCAATTGATGGCACGCGCTCAATAACAAGTTTTGCTAATTTATTTTCAATTTCTGTTGGTGCACCGAAGCTTGTACCTCTTTCAGCAACAGATTTCAACGCTTCTACAACACGATCATTTGCATGACCATGAATTAAAGGACCCCATGATAATACGTAGTCGATATATTCATTCCCATCGATATCATATACTTTAGAGCCTTTTCCACGCTCCATAAACAACGGATTCATCCCAACAGACTTAAAGGCACGAACCGGGCTATTTACGCCACCAGGCATTAAGTCTTGCGCCTCTTCAAACGCTGCAATTGACTTATCAAACTTTTTCATTATTTAGCGCCTCCTTCTTGTAACCATCTTGCTGCATCTTTTGCATGATACGTAATAATTAAATCTGCTCCTGCACGTTTCATACTAATTAATTTTTCAAGAACAACTTCTTTTTCATTAATCCAACCATTTTGCGCTGCCGCTTTAATCATCGAATATTCACCACTTACATTATAAGCGACAACTGGTAAATTAAAGTTATTTTTCACATCACGAACGATATCTAAGTAAGAAAGCGCTGGTTTTACGATTAAGAAGTCTGCACCTTCCATTACATCTGATTCTGCTTCACGGAATGCTTCCATACGGTTTGCCGGATCCATTTGATATGTTTTACGGTCACCAAATTGCGGTGCACCGTGCGCAGCATCACGGAATGGTCCATAAAATGCTGATGAATATTTCACAGCGTACGACATAACTGGCACGTGTCCAAAACCATTTTCGTCTAATGCATGGCGAATTGCTGTTACGAAGCCGTCCATCATGTTTGATGGCGCAATAATGTCCGCTCCTGCTTTCGCTTGACTTACAGCTGTTTTCGCAAGAACTGCAAGAGACTCGTCATTTAAAATAATACCATCTTCAATTACACCGCAATGACCATGGCTTGTAAATTGACATAAACATGTGTCTGCAACTACTACTAGCTCAGGGAAATCACCTTTAATTTGCTGAATAGCACGTTGTACAATTCCATGATCACAATATGCTGATGATCCAACTTCATCTTTTTCAGCAGGTAAACCAAATACAATAACAGAACGAATACCTAAATCAACAACTTCTTGCATTTCAGCTTGCAATAAATCTAAAGACATTTGATATACGCCTGGCATAGAAGGAACTTCATTACGAACATTTTCACCTTCTAATACAAAAATAGGGTAAATAAAATCTTCCGTATGTAAAAACGTTTCACGCACAAGCGCACGCATGCCCCCGCTTTGTCTTAAACGACGATGACGATTAAATTGTAAAGAGTTCATAGATTTCTATCCCCATTCTTTCATTTTATAGATTCACAAACACATTGTAGTAATGCTTCTACAGTGTACTCTTTCGGCACAATAACAGACGGAAAATAAAGACTTGCCTCTTTTTCCGTAATAGGTCCTATACAAGCAATTGTACATTTTTTTGTCCATTCTCTCCAGTTTGTACCCTCAAGTAAACGAACAAAACTAGTAACAGTTGAAGGGCTCGTAAATGTAATAATGTCTACTTTCCCTAACTTCAATGCCGCTATAAGCTCTTGCTTTTTTTCTATATTCACTTTCGTACCGTATACGGTTAGCTCATCTAGAGAAATACCAATTTCCCGAAGTGCAACCGGAATTACCTCTCTTGCTAAATTCCCTTTCGGAAATAAAATACGTTCATTTCCACTTAATTCTTTTAGAAACTCTTCTGCAAATGCTTCTGCAACAAATAAAGTCGGAACAAAATGAACTTGATAGCCCCTTTTTTCTAACTCTAATTTTGTTTTCACACCTACCGCAGCGATTTTAATGGTTAGTGGTAGTTTCTTTTTTAAACTATCTAGAAAAAAAGCTACACCATTTCTGCTCGTAAAAATAACCCAGTCGTATGAATGTAGCTGCTCTTCAATATGTTGAATTTGCCTATGAGACATACCTTCCATACGCAAAAGCGGAATTTCCAATGGAATTCCGCTCTTTTCTTTCACTGCTACACTCATTTGTTTCGCTTGATGCTGGGCACGTGTAATCAATACCGTTTTTCCAGCGAGAGCGTTCATATTTATTGTTGCTCCTTATTTGCAGCAAGAATGAGTTCTTTGGCGCCTTGCTTAATTAAACGGTCCGCGGCCTCTAATCCTACTTCCTCAGGATTAGTACCCACTACTGTCTCTTTTAATAAAACAGAGCCATCCATAGAGCCGACAAGAGCTGTTAATTCGATTGCATCGTTTTCTGTAAGGATTGCATATCCAGCAATTGGAACTTGGCATCCACCTTCAAGTTTATGAAGAAATACTCGCTCCGCTGCCACTGTTCTTTCTGTTATCGTATCATTAATATGCGCTAACAATTGCAATAAATCCTTATCATCCTCACGACACTCAATCGCTAATGCACCTTGTCCTACAGCAGGTACACATAACGCTTCATCTAAATGTTCTGTAATAACTTCATCATCCCAGCCCATTCTTTGTAATCCAGCTGTCGCTAAAATAATCGCATCATAATCTTCTTCTTTTAATTTACGTAAACGTGTATCGATATTCCCGCGAATCCACTTAACTTGTAAATCTGGTCTCGCAGCGAGTAGCTGTGCACTACGTCTTAAACTACTCGTACCTAAAATAGCACCTTCCGCTAACTCTTTAAACGATGCTCCATTTTTTGAGATAAAAGCATCACGAGGGTCAACACGCTTTGGTGTACAGCCAATCATTAAACCTTCTGGAAGTACGGCTGGCATATCTTTCATACTATGTACAGCCATATCGATTTCTTTCGTAAGTAGCGCGTGTTCAATCTCTTTTACAAACAAGCCTTTGCCGCCTACTTTTGAAAGAGTAACATCTAAAATAACATCACCTTTTGTGACAATTTCTTTCACTTCAAATTCATATGGTAGACCTAGGGCTTTTAACTGATCAATAAACCAGTTTGTTTGCGTTAATGCTAGTTTACTCTTTCGTGATCCTACAATAATTTTGCGCATAATTCTCTCTCCTCATTATAAATACCAAAAGTGGAAATTGGATAAACTGCTTAATAGAAAAATGTTTACTAGCATTACGAGAAACGATCCGATATTCCACTGTACAATTTTCTTACCTTGCAACACATCTGCCGCTCGTAAATATAAACCTGTGCAATACACAAATAGAACGACAAAAGATCCGATTACTTTCGTATCATACCAATGGAAATTATCCAATTTTGTATATCCCCATATACATCCTAATAAAATTGCTAGTAAGAAAAATGGAACAGAAAATAAATTTAATCCGTAAGACATAGATTCTAGCTTCGGTAAATTCCCTAACCTTCTTAATCTCGCATTCCATTTTTTCTTTTTTAATAGGCGATATTGTAATAAGTACATAATAGAAAAAATGAACGATACAGTAAACGTTGCGTAAGAAATAATTGCCATACCGACATGCACGTATACAAGTTCTGAAACTAATTGTTCCGCAAGTACTGGCGACATCTTTCCGAGCGGTGTAAAAATAGAAAAAGCGCTTACGCCAAATGCAACAACATTTGTAAAAAAGACTAAAAAGTCGATTCTCATAAATCGATTAATGACTAACGACATCGTAATCAATAACCAAACATAAAAATAAATCCCTGATAATAAAGTTAAAATAGGATTCGTTTCTGAATCTGTAGCCCTAAGCAACATAAAAATAGACTGCAGGACCCATACAATCGCAAGTAACCAAAAAGCAAATCGGTTCGCCTTTCGGTTACTTTGGAAATAATCTATAAAATATAAACTAATGCTACAAGCATATAAAATAATTGCAATATGATAAATAATACTGTTATTTAAAAAACTCATCCGATCATCCTTCCAAATTATAAAGATGGAACGGATGGTGTCCACACTTTTTTATGTTCTACTTCTTCCGCACAACTCTCTACGTCTTCCGTTTCTAAATCGAAAATCTTCGCAAATAACGCTAATTTTTCGCTCGCTCCCTCTTCAGCAGCTATTTCTTTCGCTACTAAAATTGGGTCTTTTAATAATTGATTAATAATACTTTTCGTATGCTTACTAATGACTTTTTTCTCACGATCACTAAGGTTTGGTATTTTTCGCTCTAGGCTTACCATCGTTTCACTTTGGATTGCAAGTGCCTTATCACGAAGAGCTGATATTAATGGAACAACACCAAGTGTACTTAACCACGTTTTAAATAGAACAATTTCCTCTTCAATCATAAATTGAATTTTCTCTGCTTCTTTCAAACGCTCAGCACGGTTTGCCTCCACTACTCCTTGTAAATCATCAATATCATACAAGAAAGAACCTTCTAGCTCATCAATCGCTGGATCAATATCACGTGGCACTGCAATGTCAACCATAAACAAAGGGCGACCAGAGCGCATTTTCTCTACCTTCGTCATCATCTCTTTCGTAATGACATACTCCGATGCACCAGTTGAACTAATTAAAATATCTGCTTCTAATAATGCACATTGTAATTCGCTTAACGATTTTGCATGTCCCATATATTTCTCAGCCATTACTTCTGCTTTCGAAAGCGTCCTATTCATAACTGTTACTTTACGAGCACCACTTCCATATAAGTTTTGCAGTGCAAGTTCGCCCATTTTACCAGCCCCAAGAATAAGCACATGACAATCTGTTAACTCGCCAAATATTTTCTTTCCAAGCTCAACAGCAGCATAACTAACAGACATCGCACTTTCCCCGATTGTTGTTTCTGAGTGGGCACGTTTTGCTAATGTAATGACTTGCTTAAACAATTCATTAAAAATTGTGCCTGTTGCTTTAACTTGTTGCGCTTCTAAAAAGCTATCTTTTATTTGACCTAAAATCTGCGTTTCTCCGACTACCATAGAATCTAAACCGCACGTTACGCGGAATAAATGATCTATTGCACCATCTTGTTCAAAAATAGTTAAATATGGCGCGACTTCTTCTATTTCAAGCTGAAACCAATCAGCTAAAAACTTCTTAATATAATACCGTCCCGTGTGTAATTGATCGACCACAGCATAAATCTCAGTGCGATTACAAGTTGATACAATGACATTCTCTAACACGCTCTTTTGATTTTGTAATGTAGTCATCGCTCGCTCTAGTTCTGCTGCCTGAAATGTGAGTTTCTCACGAAATTCTACAGGGGCTGTTCGATAATTTACACTAACAACAAGAATATGCACGCAGCATGTCCCCCTTCACCCGTTTTATCACTTTATCTACTATCATAATACAACTTTCCTCTTATGAATCTGACAATCGTGTGAACAACCGATTATTTTTTAATTATTATCCGTATGTAATAAAGGAGATTCAGTAACACTAATAAAAAAACTTCTACTTTATAATGATTATAAATTAATAACTCTATTTGTACGTTACCAAAAAAAGCCCTCATAATCAAGTGATGGAAACTATTCCATATAAATTATAACATCATCTTCCCTATCTTCTTTCATCATGAAGGAAAATATGTATGATTGTTCCAAAATGCAACAAAGACTTTCTCAATACAATGTATTTGACATTGTATTTCTTTTTCGTTATATTGGTTTTACAAAATTAAATTGCACACAACTTAATTAGAAGGGAGTTATTTATGACAGAGGACTCTTTGCATCTAGATAACCAACTTTGTTTTTCTATTTACGCCTGCTCTAGAGAGGTTACTCGTTTTTATCGACCTTATTTAGAAGAAATGGGTATTACGTATCCCCAGTACATTACTTTACTCGTACTATGGGAGCAAGATGGACTAACAGTAAAAGAAATTGGAGAACGTCTATTTTTAGATTCTGGTACTTTAACACCTATGTTAAAACGCATGGAATCATTAAAACTTGTAAAACGTGTTCGTTCCAAGGAAGACGAGCGAAAAGTTTGTATTAAATTAACAGAACAAGGCAAAGATTTAAAGGAAAAGGCTTGTTCATTACCGACAACGATGGCTACAAACTTAGGAATTACAGAGCAAGAATATCGCTCTTTATTAATTCAACTAAATAAACTAATTGACACAATGAAAACAATTAATGATGGAAAAGGGGAATAAATATGGATAAATTATATACTGCTTCAGTAACAGCAACAGGTGGAAGAAATGGGAAAGTAGTTTCAGATGATGGCATATTAAATCTTGATGTAAAAATGCCGAAAGCACTAGGTGGTGCAGGCGGAGAAGCAACAAATCCAGAACAACTATTTGCAGCTGGTTATGCAGCTTGTTTCGATAGTGCATTACAACTTGTCATTCGTACAAAACGTGTGAAAGTAGAAAGTACAGAAGTAACTGCTCACGTTTCTATCGGAAAAGATACAGATGGTGGTTTCGGTCTATCTGCTGTACTTGATGTACATGTGGCTGGCGTTTCACATAGCGAAGCACAAGAACTTGTAGAAGCGGCTCACGGTGTATGTCCTTACTCGAAAGCAACACGAGGAAATATTGAAGTTACATTAAACGTACGCTAAAAAATTTAGCAAAACAAAAACGCGCGACATTCGTCACGCGTTTTTTGTTTTTGTAAATTTATGAATTGCTTTCCACGCTTCTTCTTTTCCAAGTCCTGTTTCAGAAGAGAATAGAACAATTTCATCGCCAATTTCAACAGCAAGCGTTTCTTTTACAACTTTTAAATGCTTTTGCCATTTCCCTTTCGGAATTTTATCGGCTTTCGTCGCAATAATAATTGTTGGGATTTCATAATGCTTTAAGAAATCATACATCATCACGTCATCACTTGTTGGTTGGTGACGTAAATCAACTACTAATACAGCTGCGTCTAATTGCTCACGAGTTGTAAAGTACGTTTCAATCATTTTCCCCCATGCAGCGCGCTCTGATTTAGATACTTTTGCATATCCATAACCTGGAACGTCAACAAAGTGCATCATCTCATTGATTAAGAAAAAGTTCAGCGTTTGCGTTTTTCCTGGTTTAGAAGAAATACGCACTAACTTTTTACGATTTAAAATTTTATTAATAAAGGAAGACTTCCCCACATTTGAACGACCTGCTAATGCAATTTCTGGTAAATCACTGTCTGGATATTGTTCTGGTTTAACAGCACTAATTACAATATCTGCTTTTGTTACTTTCATTGTTTCACTCCTACTAATGCGTGCTCCAATACTTCATCTAAATGAGATGCAAGCACAAACGTAAGGTTTTCTTTTACGCTCTCTGGAATATCATCTAAATCTTTCTCGTTTTCTGCTGGCAAAATAATTTTTGTTAAGCCTGCGCGGTGAGCACTTAATGTTTTTTCTTTTAAACCACCAATTGGTAATACACGACCACGAAGTGTAATTTCACCTGTCATACCCACTTCTTTACTTACAGGAATACCTGTTAGCGCAGAAATAAGTGCCGTTGCCATCGTAATACCTGCTGACGGTCCGTCTTTTGGAACTGCTCCTTCTGGAACGTGAATATGAATATCATTTTTCTCATGGAAATTCGGATCGATCTGAAGCTCTTCTGCACGAGAACGTATATAACTAAACGCAGCTTGTGCTGATTCTTTCATAACATCCCCAAGTTTCCCTGTTAAAATTAGTTTCCCTTTTCCTGGCGCTACAGAAACTTCAATGGCAAGTGTATCGCCGCCTGCTGCTGTGTAAGCTAGACCTGTTGCCATACCAACTTGGTCTGTTTTTTCAGCTTGCCCATAACGGAATATGTGTTTACCAAGTAAATCAACAATCTTTTTCTCTGTCACAACGATACGTTTACGTTCTGCTGTAACGATAATCTTCGCTACTTTACGGCAAACTTTTGCAATTTGGCGCTCTAGCGTACGAACACCAGCCTCACGTGTATAATAACGAATAATCTCAAGCAGCGCTTCATCACGCACTTGTAAATTACCTTTTCGTAAGCCATGTTCTTTTAATTGTTTCGGCAATAAATGCTCACGAGCAATGTGTACGTTTTCAAGTTCTGTATAGCCAGCAATCGAAATGATTTCCATGCGGTCAAGTAATGGACCTGGAATACTTGAAAGTGTATTAGCAGTTGCTACAAACATAACTTTTGATAGATCATATGGTTCTTCAATGTAATGATCACTGAAGTTATGGTTTTGTTCTGGATCTAATACTTCAAGTAATGCCGCTGATGGATCTCCACGGAAATCGTTAGACATTTTATCAATCTCATCTAATAAGAAGACTGGATTAACTGTTTTCGCCTTTTTCATACCTTGAATAATGCGTCCTGGCATTGCTCCAACATATGTACGACGGTGACCACGAATTTCAGATTCATCACGCACACCACCAAGAGATACACGGACGAAGTTACGATTCAATGATGTTGCAATTGAACGCGCTAACGAAGTTTTGCCGACCCCAGGAGGGCCTACTAAACAAAGGATAGGTCCTTTTAATGAATTCGTTAACTTCTGTACAGCTAAATATTCAAGTACACGCTCTTTCACTTTTTCAAGACCGTAATGATCGTTATTTAAAATCTCTTCCGAATGAGCAAGATCAATTATATCTTCTGTTGCCTCTGTCCACGGAAGCGCTAATAACCAATCAATATAATTGCGAATAACACCACTCTCCGCAGAACTTGCTGGTAACTTTTCATAACGATCTAATTCTTTCAGGGCAGCCTTCATTGTTTCTTCCGGCATTCCTGACTGTTCAATTTTCTCACGAAGTTCTTCTACTTCTCCGCCCTTGCCTTCTTTGTCGCCAAGTTCAGTTTGAATCGCCTTCATTTGCTCACGTAAGAAATATTCTTTTTGCGTGCGCTCCATGGAACGTTTCACTTTTTGCCCAATTTTCTTTTCTAGGCTAAGTAACTCTTGTTCATCTTGAATAATTGAAATAAGTGTTTGTAATCGTTCTTTTACAGATACAATCTCTAAAATCTCTTGTTTCTGCTTCGTTTTAATCGGCAAGTGAGAAGCAATTAAATCAGCTAATCTCCCTGGTTCTTCCACATCAGCTACCGTTGCAAAAGTTTCATTTGAAACTTTTTTCGAAACTTTAATATATTGTTCGAAATGCTCCAGTAACGTACGCATAAAAGCTTTCTCTTCTAAATCATCTTCTACTTCTTCAGTTACCGTTTTAATAGACACTTGTACTACATTTTCTTCTTCGATAAACTCTATTACTTCTGCTCTATGTAAACCTTCCACAAGGACACGAAGCGTACCGTTCGGCAATTTTAACATTTGCTTCACTTTCGCCACTGTACCTACACTATATATGTCATCTTCTTTCGGATCATCGATATTCATTTCTTTTTGCATTGCTAAAAAGATGATATTTTCATCCATTGCCGCCTGCTCTAGTGCTTGTATCGATTTATCACGTCCTACATCAAGATGCAAAACCATCGTTGGATATACGAGAACGCCTCTTAATGGTAGGAGGGGCACGATTCTTTCGTTCGTATTCATACTAGACATAGCACCTCCATAATAAATTAAACTCCTGTTCAACTATTTTATATTACAATACACCTAGATGCAATTGCTGAGATTCCGCGCAATTGTAAATAGCTTGTTTTTCTACCTCACGAAAAGAAAAAGACTCCGATTAAGCATACAAACTTAAACGAAGTCTGGCAAATTTTATTATTGTTTATTTTTACATAGATTGTGCATCTGTTTCGTCTACGTTAGTATGTACATCTAGCTCTCTATGCATATTTCCTTGCATAAACGTTAACTCAAATACTTCTTTTAACTTACGGACAGGAATAATTTCAATTCCCTTGATCGTATACAAAAATGGTTGCATATTTTCAGCAGGAATAATGACTTTCTTAGCTCCCGCTTTTTTCGCAGCTTTTATTTTTGCGTATACACCACCAATAGGCTTTACTTCTCCGTGTATACTTATTTCACCTGTCATCGCTACTTCATTATTTACATACGTGCGATGCACCGCAGAATATACACCTGTTGCCATAGCGATTCCTGCAGAAGGGCCATCAATTGGGATACCCCCTGGAAAATTAATATGTATATCGTATCCTTCTGGCAACACATCTAAAGAACGAAGTACTGTTAATACATTATCAACAGAGCCTTTCGCCATACTTTTACGACGAATAGATTTCGTTTGACTACCAATACTTTCTTCTTCCACAATTCCGGTAACATTTACCGATCCTTTATCTTTCGCCGGAATTGCTGTTACTTCAATTTCTAATAACGCACCTGTATTTGGTCCGTATACAGCAAGACCATTTACAAGACCAATCCTTGGAATCGGATAAATGCGCTTTTCATATTTCGGTGTAAGCTGACTTGAGTGAACAACCCACTCTATATCTTCATCCTTAATGAAAGAACGTTCTTCATTTATCGCCATACCCGCAGAGATTTGCACGAGATTAATCGCTTCTCGTCCATTCCTTGCATACATCCCAATCATCTCAATACCATTTTCACCTATTTGCATTTCCACTTTTTCCGCGGCATTTTTCGCTACTTTTTGAATTTCTTCCGTATCTAATTCACGGAAAAATACTTCTAAGCAACGTGACCGAATAGCAGGAGGAATTTCCTCTGGCGAACGTGTCGTTGCTCCAACTAAGCGAAAATCTGCCGGTAAGCCTTTTTGGAAAATATCATGTATATATGTTGGGATCATTGTATTTTCTTCACTATAGTACGCACTTTCTAAAAATACTTTTCGATCTTCTAACACCTTTAACATTTTGTTCATTTGAATCGGATGGAGCTCGCCAATCTCATCAATAAACAAAATACCACCATGTGCATCTGTTACAGCACCTTTTTTCGGTTGCGGAATACCTGCTTGCCCCATCGCCCCAGCACCTTGATAAATCGGATCATGCACCGAACCAATTAAAGGGTCTGCGATACCACGTTCATCAAACCGAGCTGTTGTCGCATCAAGTTCAATAAATGTTGCATTCGTACGAAATGGAGATTTAGGATTTCGTTTCGCTTCTTCTAATACAAGACGTGCTGCCGCTGTTTTCCCAACACCTGGTGGGCCATATATGATTACATGTTGCGGATTCGGACCACAAAGAGCCGCTTTTAACGACTTAATCCCGTCCTCTTGCCCTACAATATCTAAAAAGGTTGTAGGACGCACCTTTTCTGCTAGCGGCTCTGTTAAAGAAATCTCACGCATTTTACGAAGTTGTTCTAATTCTTTTTTCGATTCTCGATCAATTGAAACTTTTTGTGTTCGTTGATTTCGAAGTAAATGCCAGAAATACAATCCGACAATTACACCAAAAACAAGTTGAACAACTAAAAATATATTTGTCCAGCTCATTATTTATTTCCTCCCGCAATATTTTATCTCTTAGTATTTCCGCGGAGGAACGTAGCTAAACATAAAGAAAAACAGCAATTATAAAAATTGCTGTTTCCCTTTCGCATTATGCAGATGTTTTTGTATCAAGTACAGTACCGTCTTGTAACACCAATTTTGGCGGCTCATTATCAGCTACTGTTTCTTTTGTAAGAATACACTTCTCGATATCTTTACGAGATGGAAGTTCGAACATTACATCAAGCATTAAGCCTTCAATAATAGAACGAAGTCCACGAGCACCCGTTTTACGTTCAATTGCTTTTTTCGCAATTTCGATTAGTGCACCTTCTTCAAACTCTAACTCAACATCGTCAAGCTCCAATAGTTTTTGGAATTGCTTAACAAGTGCATTTTTCGGTTTCGTTAAAATATCAACAAGAGCATCTTCATCAAGTGGCTCTAGGTTCGCAATAACTGGAAGACGACCGATAAACTCTGGAATTAAACCAAATCTTAAAAGATCCTCTGGTAATACGTGAGATAAAACATGCTTCTCATTTACATCAGCATTTTTCTTCTCAGAACCAAATCCAATTACTTTTTCACCAAGGCGACGTTTAATAATCGGCTCAATGCCATCAAACGCTCCACCACAAATGAATAAGATGTTCGTTGTATCAATTTGAATAAACTCTTGGTGCGGATGCTTACGACCACCTTGAGGTGGAACGCTTGCTACAGTACCTTCTAAAATTTTCAGAAGTGCTTGCTGCACACCTTCACCAGATACATCACGTGTAATTGATGGATTTTCGGACTTACGTGCCACTTTATCAATCTCATCAATATAAATGATTCCTTTTTCCGCTTTCTCTACATCATAATCAGCTGCTTGAATTAATTTTAGTAAGATATTTTCTACATCTTCTCCAACATATCCAGCTTCTGTTAAAGATGTTGCGTCCGCGATTGCAAATGGAACATTTAGAATACGCGCTAACGTTTGTGCAAGTAATGTTTTACCACTACCTGTTGGCCCGATAAGTGCGATATTACTCTTCGCTAATTCTACATCATCAATTTTGCTGTTAGAATTAATGCGTTTGTAATGGTTATATACCGCTACCGCTAGTGCTTTTTTCGCGCTATCTTGCCCGATGACATACTCATCTAAGATTTCACGAATTTCTACCGGTTTCGGTACATCTTTGAATTCTACTTCTTCGTCCTTCGCAAGCTCCTCTTGTACAATTTCAGTACAAAGTTCGATACACTCGTCACAAATGTAAACACCTGGACCTGCCACTAACTTTCGAACTTGCGTTTGTGTTTTACCACAGAAAGAACATTTTAATTGCCCTTTTTCATCATTAAATTTAAACATATTTTCACACCCCTTACAAAGTGCTAACCTCTTGCCTTCGTATGTACACGATAAATGTATCGTATGTAAATACATATTATGTCACTACGTGGCGAGAAATACAAATAATATGACTAGTTATGTACAAATAAAAAATTTTTAAAACTTTTGAAATATGTATATTCGACTTGTAAAGGAACTTTTCCTTCTCCATCGAAAAGTTTTATAAATATATTTCTATATTTATAAAACAAGGCACGATTTTAATCGTGCCTTGTTATTTTATTATGCAGCGTTTTCTACTAAGAAGTCTACAGCTTTACGCACTTTAAGATCTTCAGCTAAAGCGTCTACGCTTCCAAGAGCTTGCTTGATAGCGTCTACTGGCATACCGTACATTTCAGCCATTTTTTCAACTTCTGCAGTTACTTCTTCTTCAGTAACTTCGATGTTTTCAGCTTCAATGATAGCTTCAAGAACAAGATTGATTCTTACACGTTTTTGTGCATCTTCTTTCATTTGCTCTTTTAATTTGTCAGCATCAGTACCTGTGAATTGGTAGTAAAGCTCAAGGTTCATACCTTGTTGGCTTAAACGTTGCTCGAATTCACGAACCATACGATCTAACTCAGTGTTGATCATAGCTTCTGGAATTTCGATTTCAGCGTTAGCAGCAGCTAATTCTACTACTTCGTCACGTACTTTGTGCTCAGCTTCGTGCTTTTTGCCTTCTTCTAAGTTTGTGCGAAGTTTTGCTTTTAATTCATCAAGAGTTGCAACCGCTTCGTCTGCTTCTTTAGCGAACTCGTCGTTTAACTCAGGAAGTTCTTTTGTTTTGATTTCGTGAATTGTTACTTTGAATGTTGCTGGTTTGCCAGCTAATTCAGCAGCATGGTACTCTTCTGGGAATGATACTTCAACGTCTTTAGACTCACCAGATTTAAGACCGATTACTTGCTCTTCGAAACCTGGGATGAATGTACCAGAACCGATTGCTAGAGAGTAGTTTTCGCCTTTTCCACCTTCAAATGCTTCGCCATCAACGAAACCTTCGAAGTCGATTACAGCTGTATCACCGTTTTCAACAGTTCCTTCTTCTTTAACAACTAGTTCAGCTTGACGCTCTTGTAAAGATTTTAATTCGTTCTCTACATCTTCGTCAGTTACAGTTGTTTCAACTTTTTCTACTGCTAAACCTTTGTACTCACCTAATTTAACTTCAGGTTTTACTGTAACTTTTGCAGTGAAGATAAGGTTAGCATTTTTTTCGAACTTCTCGATGTCGATTTCAGGATGATCAACTGGGAAGATACCAGCTTCTTCAATCGCTTCACCGTATGCTTTTGGTAAAATGATATCTAAAGCATCTTGGTATAAAGATTCAATACCAAAGCGTTGTTCGAATAATGGACGAGGCATTTTTCCTTTACGGAAACCTGGTACGTTAATTGTTTTTACTACTTTTTTGAACGCAGCGTCGATAGAGTTGTTTACTTCTTTAGCATCAACTTCGATTGTTAAAACGCCAACGTTACCTTCTAATTTTTCCCATTTTGTAGACATTTATTCTTTCCCTCCAACTATAATAATGTATGCACATACCTCTATAGATTAAGATCTTCATTATCTCTTTTTTGAAATAACAAATACACAAATAATCCTCTAGCAAAAGCTTTCAGATATAATGTTCCAATCTACTAATTGCCCAGAAGACAACTACGGTATATTTTGTTCGAGAATAATATGAAACATATTAAGTAAGAGAATTACACTTCTCTTCTCTTACAAACAGGCAGTTTTCTGCCTTTTGCAACCCTTACATTATAACATAGAATATGCTCGTTTCAAGAACTGAACGATTCTTTTTCATAATTATACGGGCAAATATCCTTCTCTTTCAACACGTAATAACCATTGATAGGCAATATGAAACTCTTCCAATTCGATATTGTATGCTGCCATAAGCTCTTCTTCATCAATAGCCAATCCGAAACGCTTTCTTCCAATTCTCTCTAAAACAGCTGACCAAATCTCTTCTTTATCCATTAATAGAGCGAATGGGAAAACGCTAATTTGCAATTCTTTCCAATATGTAACCATCGCTTCAAATATATCGGGATATTTTTGCTCTAATCGACTTGATAATTTATGTATAATGTTATTGGATTGCTCCTCATTATGACCTGTAAATGCTGGAATTACCTTAATCGTATTCCCAAACTTTTCTACCTCTATTTCCTCTTCTACCTGACTTTCTATCATTTTATACAAAATAGAAGTTTTCAAATAGGGGTGTTGCTCTTCGTCTATTAAAAATTTCTTTAAAACAGGTAATGCAAGATCTAAGTCTTTTAATGAAAGTCGCTGAATCGCTCTTAGCTTCTGTCCAAAGTTTTCTCCAAAAATTTCTTTAGTAAACTCATCCAACTCAAAATTTGAATCCACTAGCGATGCGTCTCCCTCATTTAGCATACCTTCTGCAAATAAAGCAAGCTGCGCTAATTTTTCCTTTTGATCAGGCATTATATCTTTCGTTTGTAAAACCTTTTCAACAGTTTCAATAACACCTTCATAATCATTTGTTTGAACTAAAATAGTCACGTACGTTTCAAGAATATCACCAAATAAGACAACTCCTGTTTTAAGCAACTGTTCACATTTGTCTTTCGCTTCTTCCATACGTTTTAATTCGAGTAAACAAATAACTGAAGCTAATTCCGTTTGTTCCGTTTCCGCATTATACTGACGTAATATTTCAAAGCAGCGCAATGCATCTTCGAACTTCCGCTCTTTCAGCGCTAAAAAACCTTCATCAATATAGCGCTCTGATAGTTGTGGAAACAATACGACCGTATTTTCTTTTTTATCCATACGTCCGCCTCTTTTTCTTGATTTTAATTATGTTCAAAGTAAATATATCAAATGCGTAATGAGAACACAACATCCCTAAATTATTTGTTTGAAATATGAAAATATTTAATTTTTACATTCCAATACAAATAAATCTCTACTAAAAATTAAAATTGTACAAGTAAAAATCCCCAGCAACAAACGCAGAGGATTCATCATTAATGGAAAGCTTTTATAATTGTGGGGTATATTACAAGGGTAATAATTTGGAGAACAATAATTGCCATAACAATCATGCTAAAATAGAAGATTGGTTTACTTCGCTTCATTAAAAACATAATAATAAGCATCGTACAAGCAAACAAACTTAAGAAGAACAAACTTGTTGTCGAACTAAGTATACCACTTGGGACAAAGAACAATAACACTACACTACAAGTACCTATAATTCCAAATAACCATTCCATTCATTCACTCATTCCCTTTCCCTCTCATGGCTGTTTTCTCTAAGCAATCAAATGTTTCACAACATCAACTACATACGTTAATTTCTCATACGCTACAAATCCAAAAGCAACCGTCAAGCCCGTTACAACTAATCCTTTCATCATTTCTGCCTCCTCGTTTTATCGTTGTTATCTTCATTATAAAAGATTAGCAATTTCTTACCATCGAACTACCTTACAGTTACCTTACAGAATTGTAAGATTTCAAAAAGAGATTGAAAAACACCTCATATCGCTTGAGGTGCTTTCACGGAATTTATTTATAATCACTTGCAAAATTAACTTTTTTCTCTTGGTTATTTTTCGGAGAATCCACTCTTAAACTAATAGATTTACTAAATAATTTAGGATCAAAATAATTATTCATTACTTTTCTTAACTTACCTTCAGATATTTTCGTATTACAAGAAAACAAAGGATGAAGATCATGTTAATATATTTTTGTACAATTAAGGCTTTAATTTACAAGGGGGATTATATATGTTTAAAAAAAATGGCCGCAGATGTATTAGGACTAAGCGATGTAGGTTCTGTTATTACACCTAAAGACTATGATAAGGTCGATGCCGATGATTATGTAATGCATGAAGATGGGGAGAAAATTTACTTTCTAATCAAATCGAAATCAGATGAATATTGTTTCACAAACAAAGGGTTAATTCACTTAGACGGTACAAGCGCAACAAGTAAAAAACGTACACTACGCCGCTTTAGCTATAGTAAATATCAAATTAAAAACGTAGCGCTTGAAACTGCGGGAACGATTGATTTAGATGTAGAAATTAAGTTCCAAATGGGCGATGAGCATTACTCAATTGATGTTCATAAAAAACATATTGAAGAATTAAAAGATTTATATAAGGCTTTACTTAAAATCGAAGAAATTTCATACGACAACGATATTACATTACAATATGCACATAAAAGTTTAGATATGGCATCTAATGCCTTTAGCCGCATTTCAAACGCACAAGTAAACTTAGCAGAGCAATTTAAAGAGATGAACGAGATCGCCTTTAACTGGCTTGTTGATACGAAGAAACAATATAATGTGAAAGATTATGGTTTTGTCTTTGACAAGTTTATTAACAACTAATTTAAAACAAACAAAAAACCTTGTTATCAAAAGATAACAAGGTTTTCTTAGCGTCCCAGGAGAGATTCGAACTCCCGCTCCGCCCATTTCCGTACTATTTTATATATTTTGATCGCAGTCTTAATATATCTTCTCCTTCGCGAATGCCTGCCGATCCTTTCCTCACATTTTTTACGACAGTCCAATTCGGGTTAGTTTCATCACCGATGTTCTGTACTGTAAAATTGCCATCACCATATTTCCGGTGACCTTCCGCCAATTTCTCCGTTAAATCATTCTCATTTGATCTCGCCATCTTTGCGCCATCTCCCTTTTTTATACGACCTTCTTAAACCATCTAACCAATCACAGGTCCAGTCAATTGGAGATTCTCGTTTTCCGCTTCTATTAATTGTAACACACTACCGGGAATAAGTTCCGATAACTGCTGCTGAATTGTACTAGAATGGTAAAGAGTTTTATAATATTGTAAGTAAACAATTAAGAGAATCTGGATATGGATTTGAGTTCCATCATAAACCTATTGATTCTTTAAATTAAATAAGAGGAATAGGGCGCATAAATGGCGCTCTTTTTATTTAAGAAAAAGAAGTACATATGCAACTACTTAATATCAAAGGAAAGGTCGCAAATATCAAGAATGAACTACACCTATAACCCAAACATTAAATTTTAGACAAACAAAAAACCTTGTTATCAAAAGATAACAAGGTTTTTTTAGCGTCCCAGGAGAGATTCGAACTCCCGAACCAATCTATAAAACTTGCATCATAATAGCCTATACATTTCAGAAATTGAAACTTTCCAGTTTTCGGTCAAGTGACCTTTTGAGAAAATCTTACCTTATTATATAGGCTACCGTCAAGGTAAGATTTTCTCAAATTAACCAACTCTTCAGAATGTTATAATTTCTAGTGCAAACCAAAAGGAGGATAAGTGATGAGTGGAAAAAGAAAAGATGTGAAGTTGCATGTGACTACAACAGGTGAACTTAATTGCAAACTCTTTGCAGAAACCTTTATGGAGATAGTTCGCAGGAAGATACGTAACGGTGAAATAGACATAAATAAATATAAAGAAATTTCAAAGGCTGAAGACTCTTCTGCTAACAAGGAGGTGAAAGCAAGTGATTGTTAACGTTGTAGGGGAACTTAATTGCAAACTATTTGCAGAGAAGTTTGTTGAGATAGTCAGGAAGGAAATCTTAAACGGTGAGATTGACCTCGAAAAATATAAAGAAATCATAAAGGCTGAAGACCTAAGAGATAAAAAGGAGTGAGAAGATGAAAGTTGAAACTGTTGGGACTTTAGATTGCGAGACTTTTGCGAAGGTGTTTCTAAGTATAGTCAGAGAAAACGCAATAAAAGATAATGAAGAAAAGGCTGAAGACCTTAAAGATAGAGAGGAGTGACGACTTGTCGCTCCTCTCCTCATCCAGACTATATGTTACTCGGAAGTAACTCTAAATAGACATCAGCTTTGATAACTCTTATAGTTCACATGTAAGTACTGAATTTCCTTCAGAGTAAAACCTTTTGCAGTTTTAATCAATTGATCCTTACACTGTTCCAAATCCCTATAGAAATCCAATAACCTACTCGTGATAATCTCCTTTTGAAGCTCATCTTCTTCAATGTCATCTCCTGAAACAAAAGATAATTCGTTGTATGCGGCTTCAAACTCATAGATTTCGTCCTTCAAGTTATCTATCGAATTAAGTAATGTCATATAAAGTTTCCCTTGATTGTTCATCTCATTAAGCTTATTCATTCCGTTAAAAGTATCGTTTCCTACTAATTTCATTTTAAATTCCTCCATTAAGTTATTATATTCTTTCTTCAATAAAGTCTCGAGACTTTTTAAGTAAAAATTTGAAGCCCTTTTACCTATTGGGCTCCTTATTTGTATCATCTTCTAGTTTCTCTCTGGGCTTTCTAGGAGTTAATGGTTTACCGTTCTCCACTAGCTCGAGTACCTGCTCTACCAGCTCCCTACGCCTAGGAGACTCGATACCCTTCAGACATGAATGCAGACGTGCTAACTGATCTCCATCAGACTCAGAAACTTGAAACAGGCTAGCAATATATTCTCTGCGGCTTTGCTTCTTTCGTTTAATTACATCACTCATGTTGTTTCACCACCTCGGTGATTAAAGATTAACACAAAGTCTCGAGACTTTTCAAGTGCAAATTTGAAATTATTTTAAGATTTCTTTCCCCTTCTATGATTCCAAACAAAAAAGACAGCTACGAAAGTAACTGCCTTGCAAGTTTATCCGTCATTAGACCTTTCAAGATATCCCGATCTTCCTCTGAGATTTCAAACTTCAAGTTTCTATCTTCTAGAGAGAAAGCTACTGGCGAGCGGAAGAGATCTTCTGAGATAAACCACACAAAACGATCAGACTCATTGAGAATCCGGATAGGCTTGTAATTTCTCTTAAGTTGTCGCTTTAGAGATTTTCTATCAGCCAGAATAAGTTTACCGTAGAAGATTAGGTCATCGAAGGAATGCTCTGAAGGTTGAATCCAAGAAGATAAATTGCGAAGTTCATGAGTAGACACTATGAAGGAAAACCCCTCTGAGGTTTTTACCTCATGGAGTGAGTCATTTATTGTTTTATCGTTGAGGATAGCCATTAGTGAATCTCCTTCTCGATGTTCTCAATCTCAGTTTGGAGATTTCGGATATCTTGTGCGATTCCTCGAAGGTTCTCTGTAGAATAAAGCTCGGTAAGTTGTTTGAGTTGCTTGCTTTCGCCGTTTTCAAAATCCTTAGGGCTATTATAATGATCGAGCCAATCTTTAGAGTATCTTGGACTCTCCGGATCATTGCTAGGTCTTTGAATATAGGCGTCAAAAATCTCAACAGGACAATTCTCCGAGTAGATTTCAGTCTCATAGAAGTCGTCAGATTTCGGGATATCCTTTAAGTCGTTGGAACGTAAGCGTCTGTATACCAGCGGATTAGCCTTTTTAATGTCCTCAGCAAGAGTTGGAGAGATATCTCTGTAATTTTTCAGCGGAGTAATCTTATCGACCTGTCCCCAAGAGTTTGTATCTACGACAGAAGGAATCCCCTCAATCTCACGATAGAGTTGCACATTTCGGAGGTGAGAAGCTCCTGTAGTCAATTCGCCATATACAAATTCTTTGCTTTTAAGCTGCTCTTTTTTCTCAGCATGTTCTGCTTTAAGATCAGCTATGTATTTTTCAGATTCGGCTTGTAGTTTTCTTCCTGCTGGTGTTCTCATGAACGCTTCAAAGTTAATAGAGTTTGTCATACTTGTATCATCCTTTTTTGTTGTATTCTTTAGTGATTTATGATTTAAAGTTTTATTCTTTAATGTTGATAACGTCAGGCCCTGGAGTTATATCTTTAAGTTCAGGCTCTTGCAAGTCATCATCTAAGCCTTCAATATCGACAACGATAGTTTTATCTCCGAGATGAAGATTCTGGTTATGAGGGCCATCAAAGAGTACCTTATGCCACTTAGCTAAAATCTGCATAGCTTGTACTCGAACGTTTGACGGAGTTCTCACTTCTGTAATCTTATCCGTCTTAGCGTTTACAAAATCGTCTGTCTCGTTTCCTCGTGCGATTGCTGACAATTCAGATAAGAGCTCAGTATAGCTCATGATTGAAGTAGCAGCTCTTTGGTTGCGTAATGCTGAAAGATAAGCCCTCGCGTTTGGCATCTGGGTAATTTTTCTCCCATAGCTTTCGGAGATTCCAGTCATTTCAGCCGCTCTGGAAATATTCATTTTCGTTTCGATTAAGTTGTGGAGGAAATCTTGTTGCTTTAGATTGAGAGATGCTGATAACTCTATAGGAATACTCATGTGGAATTGTAAATCGTTATCATAGCTTGAGGGTGAAAGTGTGATTGAAGTATCCAATTCTCTCCAATCTTTAAGGGTCTTACTATTGGAGATATCTTTTACTTTTTGGGAGTTTTTCGTTTTAGGGGATTGCTTAGAGGTCTTCTCGCTTTGATTACTCATGAGAGTCACCGCCTTGGAGTTTTTCGCTCTCTTGAAGCTTGTCGAATCGTTTGAGCTTCTCTGAGATGTCGTCAAGTAGTTGTAAGCTTTCCTGAATCATAGCTTCTGAAGTCATCCACGGAAGTTGCGCTACTAGTCTGGAACCTACCGAACATTGTGATCTGTAAGATGATTCTCCTTTGATTGCCCTCTTGAACTGCTGATAATGAAGCCCTGCTTTATTGCAAAGGTCGACTATTGAGATATAGTGGAATTTGTAACAGAAGATGATATAACGGAGATGGTTTCTAGCTCTGAGATCAGTCTCAGGCAATGTAATATCCAGTTTCAAAAATAAATCATTCCTTTCAAGGGTGTGTTTTGTTAGAAATTTAACTTAATAGATAAAAAATATCTCGCCCGGATCCTAAGTAAGTAGCTCAGGATTGGACGCAATGCCTCGAAGAAGAGTTTCTACTACGGAAGAAAATCACATTAAAAAGCGCTTGGAATCTAAACTTTCCATATGATTTTTAGTGACTCTATTAAGAGCCCGGCGAGATATTTTTTTTGAGCTTAAAAGGCTATGCTGTACAAGCAAGTTATCCTCTCAAGGATTTCTCACTCAAGAGGAGACTTGCTTGTCACAAAAAAGGAGAAAGGAAAGAACTTGAATGCGTTGCAATCGAAAGCAACATTTTAAAAAGTAGACTTTTAGAGAAGGAGGGATCTCTGAAGTGTAAAGAAAGGATCGGTAGAAACTGAAAACTCAGGAGGTAATTCCCTAATCTCAGCTTCTATAGACATTATACCAAGAATTATCCTAATTGTAAATACATTAACATTTAAATATACAATCAAATATAGTAATTCGTCAAGTTTTTTTCCCTAAACTTATTAGAGAAAATCTCCTGAGCTCTCACTCTGAAGTAATTAGACATATAATAGAGATTGGTTCCCCACCAGCCCCGCCGCTTTTCTTTGTCCACCCCCACGCCTCTAGCCCTTGTTGGATTTTCCCTCGAGCCATTCGTCAAAAATTAAATCACAGGAGAATTATAAGCTTGTAAGTTCTCCTCTATATTCGACTTACTTTCGCTTCTTCTCTGTCGTGTCGCTCTTTTTTCTTTTCCTGATCGCTCATCAATTCCTTTGTTGTTGTTCGCTCTGTTGCCTCCTCTTCTTTGTATCCTCTGTTACATCCACTGTGTGACGGCTCTGTATGTACTCTCCTGTGCTACTCTCTGTTGTTGTAGCTCTTGCTATATTACCTCTGTGTTTATCGGCCCTTTTGCACACTCTCTCAAGTCCTCTTCCAATACGCTGTGTGGTATCGACATCACCACATAGTAACCTTATAGACTTAGCTATAAAGCATAACTTATAGGTACATTAACTAGGTGGATATACGGGTAAGCATTTCAATCTGAGGAGATTCACTGCTTACTAGGTAGGCTTTCCATCTGATAAGATTAACCCTTACTAGCCCCACTTCTGTGAGGATCATCTACTAAGATAATAACTTACTATAGATAATTAACTATTATAAATTACTGGTTATAAGATTTATTATGTAAACTAGATAGATAATATCGTGAATACCCTTCAGAGTTGTAACCGTGTAGCTCATTCCGTTAGCAGTAAGGCTTCAACCGGCATCCTTATAGATTCAGTGAGATGATACCTTCAAGTGAATAAATCACTAGGGTTTCAATCTGGCGAGAATGATGTATTTAGATGAATATTTATTCTTATAAAATTCCGTATTTATAAGGTTTTTCGCATAAAAGTTATCAATTCTATGCAGTTACCTTTGTAGGAAGTAACTTCATGTAGGAATCACTCTATAGATTACCCTTGAGGGTATTTGAATTTCTTGAACGGTGATTATTTTAGCCACAGAAGGGCTTTTATGTTTTTAGTAACTTAATAGTAAGCCACCATTATCATTGAAAACCCAGCCAGTTTATAATAAACCATACATGAAAATTTTATAAATGTATGGGGGAATTTTGGGAGATGAT